>NZ_JASPJZ010000004.1:0-175519 GCF_030232385.1 Corynebacterium sp. MSK006 | reverse complement strand
CTTTCCGACGCCGCGCCCGTCACCGTCGCGGCCGCCGCGGCGGCGTCGGCGCCCCGCGCCGCGCGCACCGAGGCAGGCGCCCCACGCCTCACCGTCGGGCGGCGAAGAACTGCGCGAGCAGACCGGCGCACTCCTCGGCGAGCACCCCGGCGCGCACCTGGGGCCGGTGCATCGTGGCGGTGTCGCGCACGAGGTCGAAGGCCGAGCCGCACGCGCCCGTCTTCTCCTCCCAGGCGCCGAAGACCAGCGAGCCGACGCGCGCGCCCACCAGGGCGCCGGCGCACATCGAGCACGGCTCGAGGGTGACCACGAGCTCGCAGTCGGTCAGCCGCCAGTCCCCGCGCGTCTTCGCCGCCGCGCGCAGCGCGAGGACCTCGGCGTGCGCGGTGGGGTCGCCGTCGGCGTCGCGGCGGTTGGTCGCCGCGGCCAGTTCCTCACCGTCCGGCGCGAAGACCACCGCGCCGACGGGCACGTCACCGTCCGGGGTCGTGCGCGCGACCTCGAGGGCCCGGCGCATCCGCTCGCGTGCGCGACGCTCCCCCGTGGCCTCAGGAAGAACAGAGCCCCCGTCCCCGGCCGAACGGGACCCCGGCCCTCCGGCGGCCGCGGAACCGGCACCACCACTGCCCCCGCGCACGGGCGCGCCTGAGCGCCGGGCGCCGGGGGACGGGACGTCGGAAATCGAACTCAATGCTCCGGGATCTCGACCTCGTCGAAGAGCTCGTCGTCGAAGCCGAGCTCCTCGGCGACACGCACGATCTGCTCGCTGGCCCAGGCGTCGAGGTCGTCGGTGATCAGCCCCATGACCTGCTCGGAAAGCCCGAGGTCGGCGAGGATGTCGAAGTCGCCCTCGGCCCAGGGGTCGACGTCCTCGACCTCGTCGGGGTTGAGGTCCGGCACCTCGGCGCCGATCTCCTCGAGCGCGGCGGCGGCGATGTCGTCCTCCACCCCGGCGGTCGCGTCCGAGAGCAGCACGCGGGTGCGGTTCGGCGAGGGGCGCACCACGATGAAGTAGTCGTCGTCCACGCACAGCAGCGCGAACGCGGGCCCCTCGGCGCGCAGCGCACGCACCGCGCGGATCGAGGTGTCCAGGTCGTCGAAGTCGTCGTCGAACTCGCACACGTGCCAGTGTGCGTCCGTCCTGGTCACGGTCACCGCGAAACTGGCGAAGTCCTCGCCCTCGCCGTCGAAGTCCACGTCGTCCGTGGTCTGGGGCTGCATACC
The DNA here is from genome assembly GCF_030232385.1 of Corynebacterium sp. MSK006. Classification (NCBI taxonomy): domain Bacteria; kingdom Bacillati; phylum Actinomycetota; class Actinomycetes; order Mycobacteriales; family Corynebacteriaceae; genus Corynebacterium; species Corynebacterium sp. MSK006. Next base: position 174,295 of record NZ_JASPJZ010000004.1, on the reverse strand, counting down.
GGCAACGGTAGTCGTCTTGTGTCATGCTTGTCAGGTGAGCTCACAACGCATCTCCCGCCCCGTATGCATCCTCGGCCTCGGCCTGATCGGCGGGTCCCTGCTGCGCGACCTCGTGGCCGCCGGCGAGACCGCCTACGGCTACAACCGCTCCCCCGATGCCGTCGAGGAGGCGAAGAAGGAGGGCTTCGACGTCACCTCCTCAATTTCCGACGTCCTGTCCCGCGCCCAGGGCGATGACGCCCTGGTCGTCGTCGCCACCCCCATGGGCGCCGTCGGCGAGATGCTCGACGCCATCGCCGAGCACGCCCCCGACTGCGGCTTCACCGACGTCGTCTCCGTGAAGGGCGCCGTGCTCGACGCCGTGCGCGAGCGCGGCATGGCCGAGCGCTACGTCGGCTCGCACCCGATGGCCGGCACCGCCGAGTCCGGCTGGGAGGCCTCGCACGAGGGGCTCTTCCGCGGGGCGGCGTGGGTGATCGGGTTTGACCTGGCGTGCGGGGCCTCCGGTGCCGGGGCCTCGGGCACCGGCGCCGCGGAGGTCCCGGCCTCCTGGGTGGAGCTGTGGAAGGACGTTGCGACGCTGGCCGGCGTCGTCCACGCCGAGGTCGTGCCCGGCCGCGTCGGGGTGCACGACGCCGCGGTCGCCCGCATCAGCCACATGCCGCACGTCCTCGCCGAGGTGCTCGCCGTGGTCGGCGACCAGGGCGGCGCCCTGGCGCACTCGCTGGCCGCGGGCAGCTTCCGCGACGCCACCCGGGTGGCAGGCAGCGAGCCCGCCCTGGTCCGCGCCATGTGCGAGACCAACGCCGCGGCCGTGGTCGACGTGCTCGACGAGGTCCTCGAGCTGCTCAACGAGGCCCGCGAGTCGCTCTCGTGCCCCGAGCCCGACATCGCCGAGCTCGCCGACGCCGGGCACAGCGCGCGCATCCGGTTCAAGGCCCGCGAGGCCTCCGGGGCGCGCGGCGGCGAGTCGGTCAGCCCGGTGCCGGTCTCCTCGCGCCCGGTGCTGCGCGTGCGCCCGGGTGAGGGCGAGTGGGTCCAGGTGCTCATCCAGGCCGAGTCGCTCGGCGCCCGCGTCGAGGTGTTCTAGGGGTTGGCGTGGGGCGGCCTGGGGTGGTCTGGGGGCGTTCCGCGTGCTCAGTCGACGTGCTCAGTCGGCGCGCCTCGCTCCCCCGGCCGGCGCCGGCCAGCGCCCCGCGCGTGCGGTTTTACCGGGCGCGGGTCGGTAAAAGCGCGCGGATCCGGGCGGGAAACCGTCCCCGCTCCCCCGATTGGCCCCGATGACCGGCCGACCGGACCGGTCAATCAGTCGGCCCACCCGCTGAATCGGGTCACAGACACGAAAATGGACCCCACCTTTCGACGGGGCCCTGATCGTGCGCCCGGAGGGATTCGAACCCCCAACCTTCTGATCCGTAGTCAGATGCTCTATCCGTTGAGCTACGGGCGCAGTCCGTCACCGGGGCTAGCCCCTGCAACGAGGAAATACATTACCCCCGGCCCCCGCGGCCACCAAATCCCCTGCTCACCAGGCAAAAATGCGCCGGCAGGCCCGGCCTTTCGCCCCGGCCCACACACAGACCCGGATCACACACAAAACCAGCCCGCGCAGGACCCTCCCCACGAAACGCAGAACCGGCCCGGACCCCACGAGGGGGCCGGGCCGGAACCGGGGTCACGCAGACCCGACGGTCACCGCACGGACGTCACAACACGATGCCGAAGACCGGGATCGCGATGAAGTACACGGTGATGGTGGTCAGCACGACGGCGATCAGGTTCAGCCAAATGCCACCCTTGATCATGTTGTCGATGCTCACGTAGCCGGAACCGAAGGCGATCGCGTTCGGCGGGGTGGCCACCGGCAGCATGAACGCGCAGGTGGCGGCCAAGGCGACCGGGATGGTCAGCAGCAGCACGTTCTGCTCGTTGCCGCCCTCGGTCAGGCCGATGCCCACGGCCACGCCGGCGAGGATCGGCAGGAAGGTCGCGGCGGTCGCGGTGTTCGAGGTGAACTCGGTGAGGATGAGCACCAGGGCGGCCACGGCGGCCACCAGCAGGATCACCGGCAGGACCTGCAGGCCCTGGGCCAGGTCACCGATCCAGAGCGAGAGCCCGGACTCGGAGAACATCTTGGACAGCGCCAGGCCGCCGCCGAAGAGGAGCAGCACGTCCCACGGCAGGTCGTTGGCGGTCTTCCAGTCCATCAGCTTCACGCCAGGCTTGTAACCGGAGGGCAGGATGAACAGCAGCAGCGAGGCGGCCAGGCCGATCGCGGCGTCGGCGATGGTGACGGACCAGCCGAAGTTGTCGATGAGGATCGGCACGAAGATCCAGCACAGCGCGGCACCGGCGAAGACGATCGCGGTGACGGCCTCGGGCTGGTGCATCTTGCCTAGCTTCTTGATCTCCTCGCGGATGAGCTCCTTGCCGCCGGGGATCTCCTTCATCTCGGGCTTGAACGCGGTGACCAGCACCAGCCACGCGATGATGAGGAAGACCACGGCGATCGGCACGCCGACGAGCATCCACTGGCCGAAGCCAATCTCGATGCCGTGATTGTTGGACATGTAGGCGACGAGCAGGGCGTTCGGCGGGGTGCCGATGATGGTGCCGACCGATCCGATCGACGCCGAGTAGGCGATGGCGAGCATCAGGGCGGTGGCGAAGTTGCGCTGGTTGCGCATGCCGCCGACGGTCTCGGCGGTCAGCTGCAGCACGGACATGCCGATCGGCAGCATGACCACGGCGGTCGCGGTGTTGGAGACCCACATCGACAGGAAGCCGGTGGCCAGCATGAAGCCGAGCACGAGCCGCTTGGGCTGGGTGCCCACGGCGTTGACGACGGTCAGCGCGAGCCGGCGGTGCAGGTTCCAGCGCTGCATGCCGAGCGCGAGGATGAAGCCACCCATGAACAGGAAGATCGTGGGTTCGGCGTAGGAGGAGGAGATCTCGCCGAACTCGATGACCTGGAGCAGCGGGAACGCGACCAGCGGCACCAGGGCGGTGGCGGCCAGCGGGATGGCCTCGGTCATCCACCAGGCGCCCATGAGCACGGCGACGGCGGCGGTGATCCGCATCGCGCTGCCGGTGTAATCGACGCCGTCCTCGGCGTAGGCGTCGTTGATGCGCTCGGCCGCGCCGTCCGGGAAGATCAGGTAGATGACGACGGCCAGCAGCAGGCCGACGATCAGGCCGGTCACCCGCCGGCGGATGTCCTTGAAGTCTGGGGTGCGGGAGTCCTCGCCTACTGCGTGTGAGGAACTCTCTTGGACCTTGGGTGTGGTCATGGCTACGGCGTCCTTCGTGCTGGGGGTCCCGAGTTTTTCCGGGGGTTTTCCCGTGGGTGACCGCGCCTCCCGCCCAGGGAGGCCAGCACCTCCCGCCCGGGGAGGTCAACGGGGTGGACGTCGATATTCTCCACCACCGGCGGTTACGATAATGATCCTAACCACCGGAACACCGGACTCCCAGACGCCTCACACTCCCGCCCCACCTGTCACACATATGCGCAGGTCCGCCCGGTCAGGCGAACCTGGGTGCGGGGGTGGTGCCACCCCCGAAGCGGACGAAATAAATACACCCGGATTTCCGACGTCCCGCCGCTCGCCGCCGGCGCCCACCCGCGCCCATCGCGCAGATCACCCACGGCCCCACACCCCGCCGCGAACCCACCGCACACCTCACCCACCGCCGCTCCCCTGCCACCCGCACCCGCCGCGCGCCGCAGGCGCGCGGCCGCCCCACGCCGGACGGCGCACGGGACGCGCACGGGGTGGGGCGGGACGTCGGCAATCGAAGGTCAGAGGCCGAGCACGGAGATGGCGATGAGGAAGTAGATGATCAGGCCGGTGGCGTCGCAGAAGGTGGAGATGAACGGGTTGGAGAAGACCGCGGGGTCGGCGCCGACGGACTTGGCAACGATCGGCATCGCACCGCCGACGGTCGCGGACATCGTGCACACGGCCAGCAGGGTACAGCCGATCACGGCGCCGATCGGCACGCCGTAGACGAGCGCGGCCAGGCAGAAGCCGATCGCGCCGAGCAGCACGCCCATCATCAGGCCCACGCGCAGCTCGCGCCACATGACCTGCAGGATGTCGCGCTTGCGCACGTCGCCGAGCGCCAGCGCGCGGGTGACCGTCGTGGCCGCCTGGTTGCCGGTGTTGCCGCCGGTGCCCGTGAGCAGCGGGATGAACAGCGAGAGCGTGACCACCTTCGACAGCGTCTCCTCGAAGACGTCGAGGACCTGCACGGTCAGGATCGCCGAGACCGCCAGCACCAGCAGCCACACCACGCGCGAGCGCACCAGCTTGGCCACCGGGGTGGACAGGTAGGGCTGCTGCAGCGGCTCGGAACCGCCGGAGCGCGCGGAGTCCTCGCTGTCCTCCTCCTCGACGATGTCCTGGGCGTCGTCCCAGGTCAGAAGCCCGACGAGGCGGTCGGTGTCGTCGACGACGGGCAGGGCGAGGTAGTCGAGCGGCAGGAACCAGCGGGCGGTGTCCTCGGCGTCGTCGTGCGCGCGGCAGTAGACGGGCTCGTTCATGATCTCGGCCAGGCGCGTGTCGTCGTCGGCGGTGAAGATCTCGGTGAAGGAGCAGAAGCCCTCGAGCTTGCGGTCGTGGGCGACGACGGGCACCGCGTAGATCGTCTCGACGTCCTCGGCGGAGCGGCGCAGCTTCTCCAGCGCCTGCGCGGCCGTCATCGTCGAGTAGATCGTGGCGACCTCGGGGCTCATGCGGCGGCCGACCGAGCCCTTCGGGTAGCCCATGACGACCTCGGTGACGTGCGATTCGCCGGGGTCGAGCTGGCGCAGCAGGGCCTCGGCGATCTCCGCGGGCAGCTCGTCGAGCAGCGAGACGCGGTCGTCGGGGTCGAGCTCGTCGAAGAACTCGTAGATGTCGCGGTTCTGCAGCGCGCCGATCAGGTCGGCCTGGTGGCGCGGGTCGAGCGCGTCGAAGACCTCGATGGAGCGGCGCCGGCTGAGCAGGCGCAGCACCAGGGCCGCGCGGGTGGGGTCGCTGCGCTCGACGAGGGCGACGACGTCCTGGATCGGGGGTTCGGCCAGCCGGGCGGCGAGTTCGTGGGCCTGCTCGGGGCGCAGGCTGTCGGCGCGCAGGATGCGCTTGAGTCCGTCAAGATCCCAGGTTTCGGTGACGCCCACGGCGCACCTCCCGTCTGTCATGGTGCTTGTCCCCCGCCGCGTCCACCGACGCCGCGGCACGAATGAGGCCCCGCGCCCGCCGACTCTAACCGGCGGCCACGAGGCCGTCACTTCATGGTGGTGCGCCCGGAGGGATTCGAACCCCCAACCTTCTGATCCGTAGTCAGATGCTCTATCCGTTGAGCTACGGGCGCGTGGCGGAGACGAGAGGATTTGAACCTCCGGACCTCATCACAAGGTCAACTCCTTAGCAGGGAGCCCCATTCGGCCGCTCTGGCACGTCTCCTGACCGTCCGACTCGAAGTCGGACTGCGTAGAGCCTACCGGAGCGTCGCGTGCGAATTCAAACTTGCTTGACGACGTCCCGGGGCACCCGCCCAGCGCGCACCTGCGGCGTGGGTGGGGGCGGCGCTGTCCGGGCCCCGGGGACTGGGCGGGCGCGGCGCCGGCCGGGCCGGGCGTCCGGTGGTGGGCCCGCCGGGGCGGGCGTCCGGGCGGCGCCGGTGCTTCGGTGCACGCAACCGGTACTAGGGTGAATCCCATGATCCGCCCTGACCTGGACACGCTGCCCTCCTACGCCCCCGGCCGCAAGCTCGCCGACGCCCTGAAGCTCTCCTCCAACGAGGTGACCTTCCCGCCGCTGAAGGCCGCCGTCGACGCGATGGCCGAGGCCGCCGCCGGCGCCAACCGCTACCCCGCCATGCCCGCCGCCGAGCTGACCGCCGCGCTGGCCGACCACCTGAGCCTTTCCCCGGAGCAGGTCACCGTCGGCTGCGGCTCCTCCGCGCTGTGCCTGCAGCTGCTGCAGGCGACCACCCGTGAGGGCGACGAGGTCATCTACCCGTGGCGCAGCTTCGAGGCCTACCCCATCTTCGTGCAGGTCGTCGGCGCGACGTGCGTGCCGGTGGAGCTCACGGAGACCGGCCGACTGGACCTCGACGCGATGGCCGCCGCCGTGACCGAGCGCACCAGCGTGATCTTCGTGTGTAACCCGAACAACCCCTCGGGCCAGACGATCACGCGCGCCGAGTTCGCCGAGTTCATGGACAAGATCCCGGAGCGGGTCACCGTGGCCCTCGACGAGGCGTACTTCGAGTTCAACCGCGCCGAGGACACCCCGGTCGCCACCGAGGAGATCGCCGCGCGGCCGAACGTGGTGGGGCTGCGCACCTTCTCCAAGGCCTACGGCCTGGCCGGCGCCCGCGTGGGCTACGCCTTCGGCGAGCCGGGCATCATCGACGCGATGACCAAGGTCGGGGTGCCTTTCGCGGTCTCCGCCCCGGCGCAGGCCGGCGCGCTGGCCTCGCTGAACTCGGCGGACGCGCTGATGGAGCGCGTCGAGGGGATCGTCGCCGACCGCGACCGGGTCTCCGACGCACTGGGCACCGCGCCGACCCAGGCGAACTTCGTGTGGCTGCCCACCCCGGCCGGCGACGCGGACTACCCGCGGCGGGTCTCCGAGGCGCTGGCCGGGCACGGCGTGGTGGTCCGCGCCTTCCCCGAGGGCGTGCGCGTGACCGTGAGCACGCCCGAGGAGAACGACCGGCTGCTCGAGGCCTGGCGCGCCGCGGGGCTGTAGGTCCCGGGCCGCACCCGGCCGCAGTCCCGGGCCGCACCCGGCCGCGCGAAACCCCCTCACCGCGGCCGGGTTCTCTCCTACACTCACGAGGCATGAGCCACTCCCCCGCCTCCCCCACCCGTGCCGTCATCGTCCGCGAGCTCAAGCAGCCCGCGCAACTGACCGAGGTCGACCTGGACGCCGTCGAGGTCGCCGACGGTGACCTGCTCATCGACGTCGCCTACTCCTCCCTGAACTACAAGGACGCCATGGCGCTGGCCGGCAACCCCGGCATCGTGCGCACCACCCCGCTGATCCCCGGTATCGACGCCGTGGGCACGGTCCTCGAGGCCCCCGGCGGTGAGTTCCGCCCCGGCCAGACCGTCGTCGTCAACGGTGCGGGCCTCGGTGAGCGCCGCGACGGCGGCTATGTCGCACGCACGTCGGCCCCCGCGACGTCGGCAATCGCGGTGCCGGACCGCTTCGACGCGCGCCAGGCCGCCGCGATCGGCACGGCCGGGTTCACCGCGGCGCTGTGCGTGCAGGCGCTGGTCGACCACGGGGTGACCGCCGGCGACGCGCCGGTGCTGGTCACGGGCGCGACCGGCGGGGTGGGCAGCATCGCGCTGCACCTGCTGACCGGGCTGGGCCTGGACACGGTGGCGCTGACCGGGCGGGTCGACGAGCACGGCGACTACCTGCGCGGGCTCGGTGCCGGCGAGATCCTCGACCGCGCCGACTTCGCCGAGCAGGGCAAGCCACTGCAGAAGGCGCGCTTTTCCGGGGTGGTCGACACCGTCGGCTCGCACACGCTGGTCAACGCGGTCGCGCAGCTCAAGTGGGGCGGCGTCACGGCGGCCTGCGGCATGGCGCAGGGCCCGGACCTGCCCGGCTCGGTGCTGCCGTTCATCCTGCGCGGCGTCACGCTGGTCGGCGCGAATTCCGTGGACGCCCCGGCTGAGCTGCGCAAGCGCGCCTGGGCGCTGCTGGCCCGGCACCTGGACACGGAGGTTCTCGAGTCGCTGACCGAGGAGATCGACCTGTCCGAGGTCATCGACGCGGGCTCCGAGCTGCTGGCCGGCCGGCGCCACGGGCGCACGGTGGTACGCGTCGCCGATTGACGACGCCGCGCGGGTCGGCGTTGTGTGAATGGCGCGGGTCGGCGCGTGGTGACGTGAAAAGACCGCCCCGCGGATCCCGGTGGACCCGCGGGGCGGTCGCTCGCGCGGAGGCGGGGGGATTTGAACCCCCGGACGGTTGCCCGTCGCCGGTTTTCAAGACCGGTGCATTCGGCCGCTCTGCCACGCCTCCCTGCCCCCGGAACAATACCGAAGCGGGGCTCGACGACCCGCATGGGCCCGCCCGTGGACCAGGCTGCACCGGCGTCGGGACCGGGTCCGTGCCGGCGTCGGGGCGAGGTCTGCGCCCGGGGGCGGAAACGGTGGCCGCGGCCCCGCGGTCGCCTTTAGGGTGGGGCGGTATGAAGGCCATCACACAAAAGGACCCGAACGACCCGACCTCCCTCGTCCTCGAGGACGTCGCCGACCCGGTGCCCGATGCCGGCGAGATCCTGGTCAAGGTGCACACCGCCGGGGTCAACCGCGGTGACCTGCTCCAGGCCCGGGGCCACTACCCGCCGCCGCCCGGGGCCTCCGAGATCATCGGCATGGAGTGCTCGGGCACCGTCGTTGCGAACGACACCGGTAAAGGGCCTGCGGTCGGCTCCGAGGTCGGCTGTTTGCTGGCCGGCGGCGGCTACGCGGAGCTGGTCGCCGTGCCGGTCGGGCAGACCGCGCCGCTGCCTGCGGGGCTGAGCCTGGCGGAGACCGGCTCGATCATGGAGGTCACCTGCACCGCCTGGTCGAACCTCGGGATGGCCGCCGGCCTGCGCCCCGGCACGGCCGAAGGCAAGAAGGTGCTGGTCCACGGCGGATCCGGCGGCGTCGGCTCCTTCGCGGTGCAGCTGCTGCACGCGCTCGGCTGCGAGGTGGCGGTGACGGCGGGTTCGGCGGAGAAGCTCGAGTACTGCCGTGAGCTGGGTGCCTCGAAGCTAATCAACTACCGCGAGCAGGACTTCGCCGAGGAGCTCAAGGGCTGGGCCGACGTCATCCTCGACATCATGGGCGCGAAGTACCTCAAGGGCAACATCCGGGCGCTCGCGCCGGACGGGCAGCTGGTGATCATCGGGATGCAGGGCGGTACGAAGGCGGAGATCAACCTGGCGCCGCTGCTGCCGAAGCGGCTGACGGTGCGCGGCACGACGCTGCGGGCGCGCCCGGTCGAGGGCAAGGCGGAGATCGTGGCCGACGTGGTGGAGAACGTGTGGCCGCTGATCGCGGACGGGTCGATCACCCACCGCGTGCACGAGACCTTTCCGCTGGCCGAGGCCGCCCGGGCCCACGCCGCGCTCGACTCCGGCGAGGTGACGGGCAAGCTCGCGCTGCGGGTGGAGAGCTGAGGGAGGGGTCTTAGGCCTGTTGACCGGGTATCCGGGGCCGGTTTTCCGGTGAGTCTGGGGCCGGCCCGGGGTCGGCCCGGGCTTTCGGGTCTCCAGCCGAGGTCCGGCGACGCGGTTTTCCGGTCAGCCCGGGGCCGGTCCGACTTTTTGTGTCATCCCAGAACTCCGCTCGGATGCCGACCTGGGGAAACGCGGTTCGTTGAAAGCCCCCATGACACATTTTCCCGGTCCCCCCTGCTATCCCCGGTCGCCCCCTGCTATCCCCGGTCGCCGGTACCTCTCACTCACGCACACTCCCGGAATTCCGCCGACTCACGCACAGTCACGGAGATCCGGCGGCAGATGCCGACTGCCGCTCCCGGTCGGGTACCGGACTCCCCGGTCCCACTGCTCCGGGGACGGTGGCGGGGCCCAGAACCGCCGGTCCACCGGTCTTCCCCTCACCTGGAGCGCCCGGTGGAGGTCCTTCACCCCGAAGAGAGCGCTCGGATCCCGCAGTGTCTCGGCGTCGAGGTGGCGCAGCACCATGCCCAAGTTGTGGAAGCCACGGCTGCGGTGAAGCTCGCGCAGGGCAGTGTTCCTCCCCTCCGCCCCCGTCGTCTTCGCCGCTCCCTCGTATTCCAGGATCATCCCGACGTCCGGGAAGAAGAAGTCCACTCTCCCGATGAACACCCCGTCCCCGTCGAAGATCGACACCTGACGCAGGGGTGCCGGCAGGCCGACGGCGGCGATGTGCAGCGCCGAGATGCTCTCGGCCGGTGATTCGCCGTAGGGAGTGGCGATCTCCCGCGCCTTCCTCGCATACGGCATCCCTGGTGTCCCGGCCAAGAGGTCCAGTTGGACGTCCAGGTCATGTCCGGTCAGCCTCCCCTCGTGCCAGGCGTTCTCGAGAGGAACCAGCCCCGCCGCCGCGCCGTCGAACCGGGCCGCGTCGAGAGCAGCCCGGACCGGGGAGACCACGCGGACCGGCATCCCCGCCACCGTCGTAACGCTCGTCGGGAAAGTGCCACCGGTCTTCGGCCGGTGCAGGCGTACTCCCGGCAGCCGTCTCGGACGGCGGCCCTCGGGAAGGTAGAGGTCGATGCGCATCTGCCCCGGCCCACTCCAGGTCGACAGCCCCATCGCGAGTGCCGCGGCCTGCCCCGTCAGCACACCGCCAGGCACTGCGTGCTGAAGAGCCGCGACTCTGAGGAACAACCTCTGCTTCGGGGTGAGCCGGCGCCAGTCCTTGGAAAGCACATAGGCCCCCTTGGCCAGCTTGATCAACTTCGATTCCCCGTGAGTGTCCCGCCGCCGCAGCTTCTCCTGCTGCCAGGAGGAGAGCCTGTCGGTCAGGATCAGCGCCGCCCCGAAATCCATGACTCCACCCCAGCAGATGATGGGCCGGGAAGGTATCCCCCAAAGTCGGGACTGTGGATACCGCTTCCCGATCACAGCGGTCTTCCACAGGCGAGCGGAGCTATCCCGCGCGGGCCGCCGGCGGGTGCTATCGGCTGTCCTGCCACCGTGGAACGACTCTCCTGCCGCCAGAGAACGGCTCTCGAGCCACCGAGGACCGACTTTTTGTGTCATTCCAGAACTCCGCTCGGATGCCGACTTGGGAAAACGCGGTTCGTTGAAATCCCCCACGACACATTTTCCCGGTTGGGGCGCTTCGCGGCCCCGATCCTGGGCCACCAGGGCACCACTCCGGCGGGGCGCTACACCGGCGGGCCCGAGAAGCAGCAGCCGAACGCCACCGCGATGACCACGAAGGGCGCGGCCACGGCCAGCAGCGCCGCCAGGAACAGGTCGTATTTCTTCCTCGTGACCGCCAGATAGCAGTTCGCGGCGAAGACCCCGACCAGGACCGCGCAGGTCACGATGACGGCCGGCCACCACCAGTCCCGGCCGATGATCCAGAAGAGGTAGCCGACCACGTAGGCGAGGACGGTGAGTCCCCAGCCGATCAGACGAGGCGAGCGGGTCAGCAGAGAATCGCGGTTCGGAGAACCGCCGTCCGAGGAACCACCGTCGGGGCCTTTATCGACCGAATGCGACTCGACCATGGTGCGCCTCCCGGAACATGCGTGCTGCGCTTCTAGGAATAGGCACACAATAAGTGAGCTAGGTCTCGCTCACAAGGGGTCGCGGAGGCACCAGCGCCACGCCCACGGAGCCAACTGCCCCGCTGACCCCGCGGGACCCGCGAGCCCCGACCCAGCGAGGCCAGCGAGGCCACCGCGCCCCGCACCCACAAACCCCGCGGTCTAAGCCAGCGAGGCCACCACGCGGGTCAGGTGCTCGATGTCGTGGCTCTGGTTGAACGGCGCCAGCGAGACCGTCACGGCCCCGCCGACCTCGTCGGCGCCCATGTCGGAGAGCAGCCCGCCGGTCGGCGCGACCGTGGTGACCAGGCCGTTGTCCAGCAGCCGGCGGTGCACCGTCTCGGCGGGCACGCCGCGCACGGCGAAGGAGATCCGCGGCACGCGGTCGACCCGCGAGCCCTGCGCGACCTCGCCGGTGACGCCCAGGATGTGCACCGCGGGCAGCGAGCCGATGAAGGTCACCAGGTCGCGGCTCAGCGAGCGCAGGTAGGCGGCCATCTCGGTCGCCGAGCGCACCAGCCGGTCGCGCCGCGGCCCGCCGGCGCCACCGCGCGCCCCGGAACCGCCGCCGGCACCGGCACCCGAACCCTCCGGGCGCGCCAGCGCCGCGAGGTGCTCCACCAGCGGCGCCACGCCGCCGGCCAGCCCCTCGGAGACGGGGAACTCGAGGCTGCGGTTTGTGCCGCGCTCGGCGGCCGGGTCCACCGGGTCGAGGCGGCGCAGCATCAGCTCGTCGCGGAAGACCAGCGCCGCCAGCTGCGGCCCGCCCAGGCGCGCGAGGTCCACGCCGACGATGTCGGTGCCCCACTCGCCCATGTCCACCGGGCGGTAGGCCGCGTACGTGGTGGCGTCGACGAGCACCCACAGCCGGGCGGCGCGGTGCGCGGCGTCGACGATCTCGGCGACCGGGGTGACGGTGCCCAGAAGCTCGTGCGCCGCGGGCAGCGAGACCAGACGGGTGCCCGGCTCGACCAGGCGCTCGTACTGGTAGGCCGGCAGCTCACCGGTGCCCAGGTCGGGCTGCGCCCAGCGCACGTGGTCGGTGGCGGCGGCGAGCTGGTGACTCAGCTCGGGCCGGTCGAGGTTGGTCAGCAGCACGCTCGAGCCGCGCCGCCACATCGGCCGCATCGCGCGCGCGAGCGTCGCGTAGAGCTGCTCGAGGCTGGAGCCGAGCACGACCTTCTCCGGCGAGGAGCCGACCAGGTCCGCCACGGCCAGGCGCGCGGCCGTCAGGTGGAGCTCGCCTTCGAAGCCGCCGCCGGTGGTGCGCGTGTGCGAGCCGACGCGCCCGGTGGTCGGCGGCAGGGGCGCGGCGGACGTGCGGAAGGCACGCGCGACCCCGGCGGCGACCCGCTCGGGGATCTGGGGCCGGTCGTGCGCGTTCAGGTACGTCCAGCCGTCACCCAGCGACACGTACTGACCGCGCACCTCCGCGACGTCGTAGACCATGGTTCTCCTGACGAGAGTGTGCGCTGTAGTCCCCACCAGTATGCCCGCCCCCGCCCGCCGCGCCACATCGCCAGGTCAGGGCGGGCATGGGTGACGACCAGCACATAATGTGATCCGTCACTGACCGCCATTCACTTTCCGACGTCGCGCCGGGCGACGTCCCCACGCACCCGCGGCGTCGGCGCGCACGACGCCGCGCGGCGCGGCGTCGTCAAGCACGCCACGGCTCACGATCCGCCCACCCCGCCCGCTAGGCTTGGGTGCCGTGCAGGAACAAACACGTACCCAGCAACTGCGCGCGGACCTGGCGCGGATGACGTCGGAGCCCGAGGGCGAGGCCCCCGCCTCGCAGTCGCGCACGATGAAGGCCGCCTGGGCCGACCTGGTCCGGGGGCTCGGCCAGCATGAGCTGTGGCTTTTGCTGGGCTGGCAGGACATCAAGCAGCGCTACCGGCGCAGCGTGCTCGGCCCGCTGTGGATCACCATCGCCACCGGCGTCATGGCGCTCGCCCTCGGCCTGCTGTACTCGGTGCTGTTCAAGGTTCCGATCGCGGAGTTCCTGCCGCACGTGACCGTCGGCCTGATCATGTGGGGGTTCATCTCCGGGTGCATCAAGGAGGGCGCGGACATCTTCATCGACAACGAGGGGCTGATCAAGCAGCTGCCCTCGGCGCTGTCGGTGCACGTCTACCGCCTGGTGTGGAAGCAGACGCTCTTCCTGGCGCACAACATGGTCATCTGGCTGATCCTGGTGCTGATCTTCCCGCGCAACCTGGGCTGGGACCTGCTGCTGGCGATCCCGGCGTTCGCCCTGCTGATCATCAACGGGGTGTGGGTGGCGATGTTCTTCGGCATCGTGGCCACCCGCTACCGCGACATCTCGCCGCTGCTGGAGGCGGGCACGCAGCTGCTCTTCTACGTCACCCCGATCGTGTGGATGACCTCGACGCTGCAGGAGAACATGGCGGAGATGGGCTCGCGGGCCAAGCTCGCCCAGCTCAACCCGCTCTACCACTACCTGGAGATCGTGCGTGCGCCCCTGATCGGCGCCCCGCTGCCCGCCTACCACTGGTGGATCGTCATCGGGTTCACGGTCTGCGGCGTGATCCTGGCGCTGATCGCGATGCGCCAGTGGCGCTTCCGGGTCTCGTACTGGGTCTAGGTCTAGGCGGATAAGGAGCACATCATGGTTTCCATCGACACCCACCACGCGTGCGTGGACTTCCCGATCTTCGACGCGAAGACCCGCTCGCTGAAGAAGGCGTTCCTGGGCGCGGCCGGCGGCGCGATCGGCCGCAACACGGACAACGTGGTCGTCGTCGAGGCGCTCAAGGACGTCAACCTGCACCTGCGCGAGGGCGACCGCGTCGGGCTCGTCGGCCACAACGGCGCGGGCAAGTCGACGCTGCTGCGGCTGCTCTCGGGCATCTACGAGCCGACCCGGGGTTCCGCGACGGTGCGCGGGCGCGTCGCGCCGGTCTTCGACCTGGGAGTGGGCATGGACCCGGAGATCTCGGGGTACGAGAACATCATCATCCGCGGGCTCTTCCTGGGCCAGACGCGGCGGTCGATGAAGAGGAAGATGGACGAGATCGCGGAGTTCTCCGAGCTCGGCGAGTACCTCAACATGCCGCTGCGCACGTACTCGACCGGTATGCGCGTGCGCCTGGCGCTGGGCGTGGTCACCTCGATCGAGCCGGAGATCCTGCTTCTCGACGAGGGCATCGGCGCCGTCGACGCCGCCTTCATGGCCAAGGCGCGCGTGCGCCTGCAGGAGATGGTCAAGCGTTCGGGCATCCTGGTCTTCGCCTCGCACTCGAACGACTTCCTGGCGCAGCTGTGCAACACGGCAGTGTGGATCAACCACGGCGAGGTGCACCGCACGGGCCTGGTCGACGAGGTCGTCGAGGCCTACGAGGGCCCCGAGGCCGGCGCTCACATGCGCCGGATGGTCCGTCAGTTCCAGGGCGAGGACGCCGCCGTGTCCGTGGCTCCCGAGGACGAGGAGGCCCACGCCCGTGCGTTGGGCCTCGCGATTGACGACGCCGCGTCCCCCGCCCCGGGTGCGGACGCGTCCGGTTCCAGCGACGAGGCGTAGGCCGGCTAGCGCCGGCGGGGCCGGCGGGGGAGCCGGCGGATCTCCTCGCCGACTTTCGTTGTTCCGCACCTCAAGCACCTTAGACTCGGTACCACCACAGACTCGGCACGACCACCGCCGGCAGAGGGAGGCGAACCATGTCCAGCCCGACTTCCCCGCTTCGCTACGTCGTCCTCACCCGTGAGGAACCACTCGACGAGATCGACCGCATCCTTGAACGGGTCGGCATGACCGAAGACGAGCTGGGCGAGCTGGGCGAGAGCTCCCTTCTCTCCGAATCCGAGTACACGGATTGGCGGCGCCTCGATGGACCCCGCTGGTTGACGCGGCCCGACGCGGAGTAATCCCGTGAGCGCCAGAGACGATCGAGAGGTTCCCGGCGCCATCAGTGACTTTGTGTCGTCTTTGAACACGTCACTGGAGTTCTTCACTGATTGCCGCGTGGAGCTCGAGATCACCCGGCTCGAGAGCATCAACGACTTCTCTATCGCGCCACCCCAGAACGAAGAGGAGAAGGGCAGGCCGACGTCACAACTTGTCGCGCTCACTGCTTACGACGCGATTGCGGAACACCCGGTCGCGCTTCTGGGGCTTGATCTCAATTTCCGCGGATTCATCAGTGATCGACACGGCGACCTCACGATTCCGCAGTCCACGATCGCTGTGTGGCCACTCGCCAAGCGGAGAGGAACTCAGCTTTTCCGCTACGACTACCTACGCAAACCCGGCAGGGAAATTCCGGCGGCACATCTCCAAGTCGCAGCGCATCGAGATCAGTTCACCCACCTTCTCGGTTTCCCGGGACGAGGAACCCATCGATCCAGGGGACGCGCCAAACGAGACCTTTCCGCCAAAGTCCCCTCGGTCGCCGAATATCATTTCCCGCTCGGAGGCCCTCGCTTTCGCCCCTGCCTCGAAGACATCCTCGAGTCGCTGCGCGCCGAATTCGGTCTGGAGGTCGACACAAACAAGTGGAAAACCACACCTCGAAAAGCTCGTGACGAGTGGCACCGCATCCAGCTGACGGCCGCGATTCTCGACGATCCCCGCGTGGCCGCCGAGATTCTCTCCCGGTACACCAACTCGGAAATCGTCCTCGACGAAGAAAAGCTGCCTCAGCCCCGCTCTCCTCACTCCTGGTAGCTGGCCCGCGCGAAAGCTGAACGGCCCGTAGCCGAAGCCTCCGCAGAGTCCGAGGCCAACAGCTGCGCAGATACTTTTTGGTACACAAATGGCGGTATTTTTATAAATAGCATTCACTTTGGCATATTTACGAAGTGACCTTTGCAATCGCCGATAAATCCCTGAACGCGCTCGCGGCTCAGGTTCACCTCTTTGAGAGGATCTTCTCCATGAAGAAGCGCCTGATCGCCGTCGTCGCCGGCGCCACCATGCTGACCTCCGTCCAGGTCGCGCAGGCCGAGGAGGCCACCCCGGGCACCCCAGGAGAGTTCGCCTCTCACATCGGCGAGATCGTCAATCGGACCCAGAAGTACCCCAACTGGAACCACGGTACGGAGTGCCCCCGCTCTCAAGGGCTCCTGAGAAACCGCTCTCGAGCAGCAGCCGGGCAAGACCACAGATCAGAGCTCAAGGAGCACGACGACTGGCGGACCGCGGTCGGCTCCTCGATCGAGAACGACGCCAAGCAGAACTACCCTGAGGGCACCACCTGGGACATCCTGTGGGGCGTCGGTATCGCCACCGGCATCGTCGCTCCCCTGGGCGCGCTCGTCCAGGGCCTCGGCCTCCCGATCCCGGGCCTAGGCCGTCAACTCGGCTCTTTCGAGTCACCTGTAACCCGGCCCGTCGCTCCCTGCGGCGCGGCGGGGTTTCCTGCAACCACCACCCGTGCAGATGGCCACCTGAGAGCCACCCGGATAATCTTGTAACCCAGTCGTCCCGAAAGGAAGCCCATGAAGAAGCGTCTTCTCGCCGCCGTGATCGCCGGCGCCACCATGCTCTCCACCGTCCAGGTCGCCCAGGCCGCGGACAACGTTCCGCAGTCCACGGCCCCGGGCACCACCGCGGGCGCAGGCGCGAACGACAAAACCGACGCCGAGAAGGACCCCTTTCTCGACGGACTGGACCGCTACGGCAAGCTCCCTGAGATCGGCAAGCTCCGCGAGGAGCACCCCGAGTGGGCCGAGGGCAACGGCAAGAAGACCAGCGAGCCCTTCAACGGCTCTTCGGCGCTAAGCTCTGAGCGCAGCGACCTCGAGAAGGGCAAGGCCGCCGCCGATTGGTGGTCGATCGCCGGTTCCTCGGTGAAGAACGACGCCGAGAAGGACTACAAGGTGGGCACCACCTACGACATCCTGGCCGGCACCGGCATCGCCGCCGCGGTCATCGCCGTGCTCGGCAGCGTCGCCAACTTCTTCCTCAACGGCGGCCAGCTCCCGCCCCTGCCGCAGATCCAGCTGCCCGGTCTCCCGCAGTAGATCCCTCGTCCGCGCCCCCCACGCACGGGCGAGTTGGGCGACCGCCGAGCGGTGCGCCCCGGCCCCACCCACGTCGCGCGGCGCGGGCGGCGCGCCGGCGACCGTGTGCCAGAATTGAGCCCATGGAGATCCCGCCGCTCAACCGCGAAAACCCGACGATGGCCGTCATCGTCACCCACCACCGCGCCGAACTGCTGCGCAACTCGCTGAAGGTCGTCGCGGACCAGACGCACCGCGTCGAGCGGATCATCGTCGTCGACAACGGCAATGAAGAAGCTGTGCGCGACGCCGTCAATCACATCGCCGGGGACCGCGGGGTCTACCTGTCCAGCCGCACCAACCTCGGCGGCGGAGGCGGATTCGCCTACGGGTTCCTCACCGCGCTCGCGCTCGGCGCCGGCGCCGTGTGGTGCGCCGACGACGACGGCCGGCCCGCCGACGAGCACGTGCTGGAGAAGCTCTTCGACGCCGCCGAGGCCCACGGCCTGCACGAGGTCTCGCCCGTGGTCTGCAACATCGACGACACCGACCGGCTCGCCTTCCCGCTGCGTCAGGAGCTGACGTGGAAGCGTCGACGCTCGGAACTCGAGGGCGACCTGGTCGAGGGCATCGCCAGCCTCTTCAACGGCGCGCTGATCTCCGCGCGCACGATGGAGGTCATCGGCGTGCCGGACTACCGGCTGTTCATCCGCGGCGACGAGGTCGAGTACCACCGCCGCCTGGTGCGCTCGGGGCTGTCCTTCGGCACCGCGCTGAACACGGCGTACCTGCACCCGGACGGCTCGGCGGAGTTCCGCCCGATCCTCGGCGGGCGGATGCACACACAGTACCCGGACAACGAGAACAAGCGCTTCTTCACCTACCGCAACCGCGGCTACCTGATGAACCAGCCCGGCATGCGCCGGCTGCTGCCGCAAGAGTACGCGCGCTTCGGCTGGTTCTTCCTGGTGCAGCGTCGCGACCCGAAGGGGTTCCGCGAGTGGCTGCGGCTGCACCGGCTGGGCCGGCGCGAGCACTTCGAGCGGCCCTAGCGGGCGGTGGGGCCGGCCCCGGGCTCGCCGAGCTCCCCGCCCGTCTCGTCCCCGCGGCGCCGCTGCAGGAACAGCGCGGCCGAGGCGCCGAGCAGCACCGCGATCGGGCTGAGCGCCACCAGTTCCGCCACGCGCAGAAAGGTCGCCAGTCCCCCGGTGCCGATGGCCGCCGAGTAGACCAGCGACCACACCGCACGCACCGCCAGGTAGGCCAGCGCGCCGCTGAGCGCGATGCGCGCGTGCCCGCGGCGCTTGCCGGAGGTGCGCCGGAAGATGAACCAGGACACCGTAGCCAGGCCCAGGCCCGCGGCGACGCCGATGAACTCGACGCTGGCCATCACCCAGCTGATCGAGCTGCGCACGCCGCTGCCGAGCTCCGCGAACGAGTCGCCCATGAGCACGACGACGACCACGGCCAGGACGGCGGAGAGCACCCCGGCGCAGACCAGCTCGGCCCGGCGCGCGCGCACGGCGGTCATCGGCGGCTCCTCTCCTCGTGTTCCCGACCCGGTGATTCCTCCCCGAGACTACCGGGCGGGACGCGAGAGGTCAGATCAGCGGGCGCCGCGGAAGATGATGGTGCGCTGGATGACGAAGTTGGCCACCGTGGCCGTGCCCTGAGAGACGACGAACGCGATCAGCGTGGACAGCCAGTCCGGCAGCCCCCAGCCGGCCAGCAGGATGAAGCCGTACTTGTAGCCGCCGACGTTGATCAGGTACGTCACGCTGTAGAGCAGGCAGACCGCCAGGAAGCGGCGGACGGAAGGCTCGGCGCGGAAGGTCCAGCGCCGGTTGATCATGTAGGCGCTCAGCGTGCCGAAGATGAAGCCGACCGTGCGCGAGACCGCCAGGCTCTGCCCGAACAGGTACTGCATCACGGCGGTGAAGCTCAGGTCCACCACCGCCGAGGCGACGCCCGAGATGATGAAGCGGACCGCCTGGGTGCGCAGGCTGGATTCGTCGGTGCCCTTGATCACGGTCGTCTGCCTGCCTGAGTGGTGCTCCTCGTGGCCGGTCGGTTCGGTGCGGGAGTCGTCCTCACGTGCGTCGCGCATGGTGGGAAAGCCTAGTCCACCGGGGCCGCACCGCCCGCGAGCAGCGCACGGTAGAGGTCCAGGCGGCCGACCGGCGGGAGGCGGTCGGGGCCGTAGCCGCCGTGCGCGGCGAGCCGGTCGAGCGAGTGCCGGCACAGCCCACGGATCTCGTCGGCCTCCAGGTTGCCGCCGCCGGGGGCGGTCCAGCCGAGGGCGGCCATCGTGGTGGTGATCACTTCGTCGGTCAGTTCCTCGTCGGACAGGCACGTCAGCGCCAGCACGGTCGCCCAGAAGGCGTCGGCGCCGCGCTGGTCCTGCTCGAGGGGCAGCTCGGCGAGCGGCACGAGCTCGGGCGCGGCGTCGTCTGCGCCGGGCCCCGCGCCAGTGCGCGTACGGGCGCGGGGCGGGACGTCGTCAATCCGCTCCGCCGCGGTGAGGTCGAGGGCCTGCAGCAGGGGCACGAAGTCGAAGAGCCCGCTGCGCGAGATCAGCCCGCGCACCTGCGGGTGCACCGCCGCGAGGACGTCGGTGATCGTCTCCGCGCCGGTCAGGCGTGCGTTGATGCCCGGCAGGTCGAAGGGCGCGCCGGTGAAGCTGCCGTAGCCGCCGACGCACAGCGCGTCCGGGGTGGCCGCGTCGCGCGGGAAGCCGCCGACCACGGTCACGGGCACGGCCCACAGGCCCCAGTGGTAGGTGACCTCGTCGTCCTCCTCGGCGAGGTGGAGGTGGAGCTCGTCGTCGCCGTGGAGTTCCTCGTCGTCGCCGGGGGCGGTGTCGGCGGCCGCGGGGCCGAACCACCAGGCCACGGTGCCGTCGCCGGTGGCCTCGGGGGTGTCGAAGCCGAGGCAGACGTCCAGGATCTGGTGCAGGTCGAACAGGTGCAGGTGGTCGTTGACGCCGATGTGGCGGTAGACCTCCCCCTGGCTCTCCGCCCCCGCGACGCGCAGCACCACGGTGCGCGCGGCCGGGTCGTCGCGGGGCCCGCGGCTGCGCTCTCGACGCGCGGCTGCCAAATCGACGACGGTGTCGTCGTCGATCCCGTGGCGGACGCCGGCCGGAGACGGTGACATGAGCCCCAGCGTAGCCGCGTCCGGCCGCCTCCCGCCGGGGCGAAACCCGGGGGCCGGCCGGGGTGCGGCAGGCTCGTGGGCATTTTGGGTGGGTTTGTCGGATCGGCCCGGTATTTCCCCAGGTCAGATTCCGGCCGTCCGCGCAAACTGCAACAAAATGCCCAGGGTGGCCCGGGATCTGGAACCAGGTCAGGGGCCAGCCCAGCCCCTGCCAGGCCAGCCCAGCCCCTGCCAGGCCAGCCCAAACCCCTACCCCAGCTCGGGCAGGGGGATCGGGCGCACCGACTTACCGAACTCGTCCTTCAGGAAGGCCCGCGAGCGCCGCTTGTTCTCCACCGCGCGCCACCCGTCGACCACGTCGGCCACCGCGCGCGCCAGCGCCCAGCAGGCCTTCGCCCCCGGCTCCCCGTGGTAGGCCTCGGCGAGGTGCCCCGGGTCCGGGACCTCGACCTTCGGCAGCAGCAGCCCCTTGGCCTGCGGGTTCTTCTCCTTGTTCGCCGCGACGGCCGCGCTGATCTCCTTGGCCGCCGCGCGGATCGGCTCGACCAGCGCCGGCAGGACCCCGGCACCGGAGCCGGGTAGCACGCCGGCGGCCGTGGGAAAGTCAAGCCCCCGCTCCACCGCGGCCTCCGTGCGCGCGACGACCGTGCCCGTGAGCAGGTCGTCCAGCCGGTCCGGGTCCACGTCACCGTCGCCCTCCGAGAGCACCCACGCCCCCGAGAGGATCGCCGCCGGCGAGGAGAAGTCCGGGTTGGTCTGCACGTGCCAGACCACGGTGCGCGCCTCCCCGGCGTCGACGACGGCGATGACGGGGTGCTCGGCGGGGGCGGCGTTCTCAGCCGCGGTCTCTGCGGCGGTGGTCTCAGGCGACGTCATGGCTCCCGACGTTACCGCCCCGACCCCGCTAGCCTGGATGCCATGTCCGAGATCAGCCACGACGAACGCCACGGCGTCCACGAGGCCGCGCAACGCACCAACCTGCCGCTCGACGACTTCATGGTGCGCCTGGTCGCCCAGGAGCTGCCCATGGTGGACACCACCAGCCAGTCCCTGGTGCTCAAGGAGCTCCGCGAGTACTCCGGGCCCACGATCACCAGCCAGGAGGAACTGCCCGAACCCGTGCGCCGTCTGCTGGACCTCTGAAGCCCGATTGCCGACGTCGCGCCCCTCCCCGCCGGCGGTTCCCGCCCCCGTAGGTGGGCACCACCCCAGGGGCGGGCCCGCCGCGGGCGGGCACCGCACCACGGCGGGAACAACCCAGTGACGGAACGCACCGCACCACCCGGAGGGTGGCGCAGAGCTCATGTGACGGGACGTCGTCAATCACAACCGGGCAGAACCGGAAACACGGACACGCAGATGTACGCAGACTCACCCCCTGGACACAGCTGTTACATTGTGGATTCCTACGCCCACCCGGGTATCGTTGACCACGTATGAGACCGAAAAGGTCAACATATCCACCCTGCGCGTCGCGTAGGGCCTCTCGTCTGCCCCGAGGCCACAGCCACGGAACCGGGCACAATCCCACATCCATCGGCACCGAGCACAAGGAAAGATAGCTTCCCATGGCACAAGAGACCATCCCCACGACGGAACAGTCGCTGCACGGCTGGGGCCGCACCGCCCCGTCGACGGCCCACGTCCTGTCGACCCCGGACGTCGAGACGATCATCGACGCCGTCAAGATGACCGCCGAACGCAACTCGTCGCTGCCCGAGCGCGAGCGCCGCGGCATCATCGCCCGCGGCATGGGCCGCTCCTACGGTGATCCGGCCCAGAACGGCGGCGGCATCGTCGTCGACATGCAGCCACTCAACAAGATCCACTCGATCGACCCGGACACCGCCATCGTCGACGTCGACGGCGGCGTGACCCTCGACCAGCTGATGAAGGCCGCCCTGCCCTACGGCCTGTGGGTCCCCGTCCTGCCCGGCACCCGCCAGGTCACCATCGGCGGCGCCATCGGCCCGGACATCCACGGCAAGAACCACCACTCCGACGGCTCCTTCGGCGACCACGTCACCTCCATGGAGCTGCTCGTCGCCGACGGCCGCGTGCTCCACCTCGAGCCCGAGGGCAGCGAGGACGACCCCGAGGGCACCCTGTTCTGGGCGACCGTCGGCGGCATGGGCCTGACCGGCATCATCCTGCGCGCGCAGATCCGCATGACCAAGACCGAGACGGCCTACTTCATCGCGGACACCGACCGCACCAGCAACCTCGACGAGACCATCGCCGCCCACTCGGACGGCTCGGAGAAGAACTACTCCTACTCCTCGGCCTGGTTCGACGTCATCTCCCCGGAGCCCAAGCTGGGCCGTGCCACCATCTCGCGCGGCTCGCTGGCCACCCTCGACCAGCTCAAGGAGTTCGCCCCGAAGCTGGCCAAGGACCCGCTGAAGTTCAACGCCCCGCAGCTGATGACCGTACCGGACATCTTCCCGTCCTGGACGATGAACAAGCTGACGCTGTCCGCCATCGGCGAGGCCTACTACATGATGGGCGCGCCGGCGCGGAACCAGGTCAAGAACCTCACGCAGTTCTACCAGCCGCTCGACCTGATCGGTGAGTGGAACCGCGGCTACGGCAAGGCCGGCTTCCTGCAGTACCAGTTCGTCGTGCCGACCGAGGCCGTCGAGCCGTTCAAGGACATCATCAAGCAGATGCAGGCCAGCGGCCACTACTCTGCGCTCAACGTGTTCAAGCTCTTCGGCGAGGGCAACCGCGCCCCGCTGAGCTACCCGATGCCGGGCTGGAACGTCTGCGTCGACTTCCCGATCCGTCCGGGCCTGAACAAGCTGCTCGACGACCTGGACCGCCAGGTCCTCGAGTTCGGCGGCCGCCTCTACCTGGCCAAGGAGTCGCGCACCACCCCGGAGATGTTCCACAAGATGTACCCGGGCATGGAGGGCTGGCTGAAGACCCGCAACGAGATCGACCCGACCGGCGTGTTCGCCTCGGACATGTCGCGCCGCCTCGAGCTGCACTGATCCGGCGAGGGCGCCGTGCGGTCGCGGGCCGCGTGGTCGCGAGCCGCATGCTCGCACGCCGCGCCGCGCGGCGCCCACCTACACTCACCGCAAAGCCAAGCGAAGCTACAAGGTAAGCAACAAGGAGAGTCACCAAATGCTCAACGCTGTGGGACAGGCCCAGAACATCCTGCTGCTCGGCGGCACCTCGGAGATCGGCCTGGCCGCCGTCACCGAGTTCCTCGAGCGCGGCCCCGCCCGCGTCATCCTCGCCGCCCGTGAGGACTCGCCGCGCATCGAGGCCGCCGCCAAGCAGGTCCGCGAGGCCGGCGCGTCCGAGGTCGAGGTCATCGACTTCGACGCCACCGCCTTCGACACCCACGAGGAGGTCATCGACAAGGCCTTCGCCAACGGCGACGTCGACGTGGCCATCGTGGCCTTCGGCACCCTGGGCGACCAGGAGGAGCTGTGGCAGAACCACGACAAGGCCGTCGCCTCCGCGCAGGTCAACTACACCGGCCCCGTCTCCGTGGGTGTGCTGCTCGGCCAGCGCATGCGCGAGCAGGGCCACGGCACCATCGTGGCGATGTCCTCGGTCGCCGGCGTGCGCGTGCGCCGCTCGAACTTCGTCTACGGCGCCTCCAAGGCCGGCCTGGACGGCTTCTACACCCAGCTCGGCGTCGCCCTGAAGGACTCCGGCGTCAACGTGCTGGTCGTCCGCCCGGGCCAGGTGCGCACCAAGATGTCGGCCGGGGTCAAGGAGGCCCCGCTGACCGTGGACGCCAAGGAGGTCGGCGAGCGCATCGTCAACGCCGTGCTCAAGGGCAAGGACATCATCTTCGTCCACCCGGCCTTCGAGGCTGTCGCCGGCGTGTTCAACTTCATCCCGCGCCAGATCTTCAACCGCCTGCCGCTGTAAGGGTGGAGTCTGAGGCGGCGGCGCCCTAGAGCGCCGAACGTCCTAGCGCGCCCCGCGCGGAGTGAGACCCGGGTTCCGGTCCTTTGATGGGCCGGGGCCCGGGTTTCCTGTTGCTTGGAGGGGCTGGTGGGGTTGGTGGGGGGTTGGTTTTGGCGGGGTCGGTGGGGTTCGGCGCAGGGTCGGCGGGCATTTTGTGTCGTTTTGTGCCTGGACCGCGAAATCGACCTGGGAAACGTCGGCGCGGCCGGACAAACCCACCCAAAATGCCCACAGTCGGCCCGCCACAGCCCACGGCCCGCCCGCCACAGCCCACCGCCTACCCGCCACAGTCCACGGCCAGCCCGCCACAGCCCACGGCCCGCCCGCCAGAGCCACCCAGGAGACCCCACCAACCCCACCCGCCCCAGGTTCCCCGCGCTGCGGCCGCCTGCCCTCCCCGACCGACCCCGCCACACCCGCCCCCGAGCCCGCCGAACCCCACATGCGACCCGGGCTCCGGGGTGCCGGGCCGCAGACCACCAGTGTGCAAGACTTGAGCTCATGGCAACCAGCAGCACCGCCTCCCCCACCGGCGACCCGGAGATCCCGGTGGGTGCCTCCGCGGCCCCGGTGAGCGGGGAAACCACCACCGACCCCGAGGCCCACCGCCTCACCCCGCCGCCGGCACCGGTCCGCCCGGACCGCTGGGGCCGGGGCGCAACGGTGGCCGCGATCCTACTGGCCGCACTGGCCGGCGCGGTGGCCACGCTGGCCGGCTGGCTGGTGCTGCGCGCGGTATCGCTGCCAGCCTTCAACACCTCGATGGTCACCCGCGCGCTGGCCACGGCGGGGACGGTCGTCGTCGTGGCGGCCGTGGTGGTGCTCTGCGCGCTGTGGATCCGCGAACGCGACACAGACGCCGACAAGACCGGCGCCAACACCGGCGCCGACACAGACAACCCCCGCCCCCGCTGGCGCACCTGGCTGACCGTCGCCGTGACCTACCTGGCCCCCGCCGGCCTGGTCCTGACCTCCACGGGCGTCCCGCTCTCGGCGACCCGCCTCTACCTCGACGGCCTGCAGGCCGACCAGTCCTTCCGTACCCAGTTCCTCACCCGCATGACGCAGACCGCGCACCTGGCGGACATGAACTACTGGGACCTGCCCAGCTACTACCCGTCCGCCTGGTTCTGGGGCGGCGGCCGGCTGGCCAACCTGCTGGGGCTGCCGGGCTGGGAGGTCTACCAGCCGTGGGCGCTGGTCTCCATCGCCGCGGCGGCCTGCGCGCTGGTGCCGGTCTGGCAGCGGCTGACCGGCTCGCTGCCGCAGGGCGCGGCGATCGCCCTGGTGATTACCTCGATCATGCTGGTGATGAACCCCGAGGAGCCCTACGCGACGATCATCGCCATGGGGGCGGCGGCCGCGGTGCTCGTCGCCCGGCGCGCCGTGGACGGCTCCTGGTTCGCCACCCTCGGCGTCGCCGTCTACCTGGGTGTCTCGGCCTCGATGTACACCCTCTACACGGGCCTGCTCGCCGGCACCGTGGTGGTCCTGGCCTTCTGGGCCGCCGCCGCGCACCGCTCGATCCGCCCGCTGTTCCACCTGCTCGCCGCGGGCCTGGGCTCCATGGCGATCGCCGCGGTCGTCTGGGCGCCCTACCTGATCGAGGAGCTGACCGGCGGCCACGCCTCGGGGGCGACGGCCATGCACTACCTGCCCGGCGAGGGCACCCGCCTGCCGATGCCCTTCCTGGCCTTCTCCCTGGTCGGCTTCCTCTGCCTGGTCGGCCTGGTCTACCTCATCGCCGGCTGGCGTGACCTCGACGCGCGCGCCCTGGCCATCGCCACCGGCTGCTTCTACGGCTGGATCCTGCTGAGCATGCTGGTCACGGCGCTGGGCACCACGCTGCTCGGCTTCCGCGCGGACGTGCTGGTCACCGTGGCGCTGGCCACGGCGGGCATGCTCGCGCTGGCCCGGCTGCGCGCGGTCGGCTCGGACAAGCTCTACCCGGACCGCGTCACCCCGGCCGCGCGCCGCACGGTCAGCCTGGTGCTCGTCTGCCTGCTGGGCCTGGCGGGCCTGGCCTACGCCCAGCAGATCCCGGGCCGCAACGAGGAGCACATCGACCACGCCTACGTGGACACCGACGGCTACGGCGAGCGCGCGGACCGCTTCGCCCCGGACGCCACGCAGTACTACGCGGAGATCGACCAGACGATCCGCGAGGCCGGCCGCGTGCCCGAGGACACCGTCGTCTTCACCGACGAGATCCGCTTCATGGCCTACTACCCCTACTTCGGTTTCCAGTCCTTCACCAGCCACTACGCCAACCCGATGGGCGAGTTCGACCACCGCAACGAGGCCATCGAGCAGTGGGCGGACGACTCCTGGGAGGCGGACCCGCGGGGCTTCGTCGACGAGCTCGAGGACACCCCGTGGCGCGCCCCGGACGTCTTCGTCATGCGCGGCGACGTCGAGGCGGGGCTGGCCGGCGAGGACGCCTACAAGGTCCACCTCGCCGAGGACA
Organism: Corynebacterium sp. MSK006; assembly: GCF_030232385.1. Lineage (NCBI taxonomy): Bacteria > Bacillati > Actinomycetota > Actinomycetes > Mycobacteriales > Corynebacteriaceae > Corynebacterium > Corynebacterium sp. MSK006. Next base: position 147,508 of record NZ_JASPJZ010000004.1, on the reverse strand, counting down.
TCTACCCCAACCAGCCCAACGTCCGCTACCGCGCGGTCTTCTTCAACCCGGAGGTCTTCGACGACGCGGACCTGTGGACCGTCGAGCAGGTCGGCCCCTTCGTCGTCGCGGTGCGCCGCTAGGAGAGAGATTGCCGACGCCCCGACCTCGCCGCGCCGCACCCGCTGCGATGGCGCGTGGGGTGGGCGCCGCGGGCGCCCACCGGGCGGCCCGGGCGCGGCTTGGGGCCGCGCCGCGGGGCTGCCGTAGACTCACGATGTGTGACTGACCCGTCGAGATCCCCCAAGAACCCGCACCCCGACGCACCCGCGGCGGAATCGCCCGCGGCGGCCACGGCGACGTCGGCAAGCGTGCGCGGTGACCACGACGCACGGCGCACGCACACCGCGGAGCTGCCGCAGCCGGAGCGCCCGCTCGCGCCGCGGTGGCTGAAGACCCTGGCCGTCGTCACCGGCGTGCTGGCGTTCCTGTGCTTTTTGGCCGTGCCGTTCCTGCCGGTCAAGCAGACGCAGTCGACGCTGAACTGGCCGCAGGACGGCGACCTGGCCAGCGTGAACGCGCCGCTGATGTCCTACGCCCCGGAGGAGCTCGAGGCCACGGTGCCCGTCGACGCCGTCGACCGGCTCAACGAGGGCGAGACGCTGCTGCTGGGCACGGTGCCCTCGGACTCGGAGAAGTCCGGGCAGCGCGGGCTGTTCGTGCGCTCCGTCGACGGCGACCTGAGCGTGGCCAGCGCCGGCACCGTCTTCTTCCGGCTCTCGCCCGAGGAGGTCGACGCCCTCGACGCGGACGCGGCGCTGCACGTCAAGGTCACCGAGGATGCGGCGACCGTCGATGTGACCGGGCAGGCCGCCGGCGTGGGCACCCTCGACGAGGACACCCTGACCGGCGAGAAGCCCGACGAGGACCTGCGCCCGATGGTCACGGGCGTCTACTCCGAGATCGCCGACGCCCCCGACAACGCCGCCGCCCTGGCCGATGCCGGCCTGGACGTGCACGTGGAGATCAACTCCCGGTTCACCTCCTCGCCGACGGTGTGGAAGTCGCTGGTGATGTGGCTGGGCGTGGTGCTCACCGCCGTCTCCCTGTGGTGCCTGTGGCGCCTGGACCGCCTCGACGGGCGCGGCCGGCTGCCCGTGGTGCGCCCCGGGTCCTGGCGCCCGCGGGCGCTCGACTGGATCGTCGGCGGCGTGCTCCTCTTCTGGCACTTCTTCGGCGCCAACACCGCCGACGACGGCTACCTTTTGACCATGGCCCGCGAAGCCGGACCCAGCGGCTACATGGCCAACTACTACCGCTGGTTCGGCGTGCCCGAGTCGCCCTTCGGCACCCCCTACTACGACCTGCTGGCCCTGATGACGCACGTGTCCACCGCCTCGGCGTGGATGCGGCTGCCCGCCCTGGTCAGCGCCCTGATCATCTGGTTCGTGCTCTCCCGTGAGGTGCTGCCGCGCCTGGGCGAGGCCGTCGGCGCACGCAAGGTCACGCTGTGGACCGTCGCCGCGATCTTCCTGGCCTTCTGGCTGCCCTACGACAACGGCACCCGCCCCGAGCCCGTCATCGCGATGGGCGCGCTGGTGACCTGGGTCAGCTTCGAGCGGGCCATCGCCACCCGGCGCCTGCTGCCCGCCGCGGTCGGTCTGATCATCGCCACGCTCTCCCTGGGCGCCGGCCCGACCGGCCTGATGGCCGTGGCCGCCTTCCTGGTCAGCCTGCCGGCGCTGTTCCGCGTGCTCTTCGCCCGCCGCGCCATGGTCGGCTCGGTGCTGCCGATGCTCGCGCCCTTCCTCGGCGCCGGCACCGCGATCCTCATCGCCGTCTTCGCCGACCAGACGCTGGCCGGCGTGCTCGAGTCGACGCGCGTGCGCGGCGAGATCGGCCCCTCGCTGCCCTGGTACCAGGAGTTCGCCCGCTACCAGTCGCTCTTCGACGTCGGCACCGTCGACGGCGCGTTCACCCGCCGCTTCCCGATGCTCATCCTCTTCGTGGCCCTGGCCGTCGTGGTCCTGGCCGTGGTGCGCTGGCGGCGCATCCCGGGCACGGACCTCGGCCCGGTGCTGCGTCTGGTGGGCATCGTCGTCGGCGCGATGTTCTTCATGATGTTCACGCCCACCAAGTGGACTCACCACTTCGGCGTCTACGCGGGCATCGGCGCCGCGCTCGCGGCGGTGGCCGCGCTGGCGGTCTCGCTGCTCGCGCTGCGCTCGCGGCGCGCGCACACGCTGATCGTCGGCGGCTTCCTGCTGCTCTACGCACTCGCCCTGGCCGGCGACAACGGCTGGTGGTACGTCTCCAGCTTCGCGATCCCCTGGTGGGACCGCCCGGTGCAGTACCACGCGGTCTTCGCCACCTCGATCGTGCTGCTCATCGCCATCCTGGTGCTGGCCGTCGGCGTGGTGCAGGCCCTGGTCGCCGGGGTGCGCGGCACCAGCCCGGCGCCGAGGCAGAACGCCTGGACCCGCCTGGTCGCCGCCCCGATCGCGGTGCTCGGCGTGGTCACGGTGGCCTTCTCGGTGGCCAGCTTCGCCAAGGGCTTCATCGACCAGTACCCGGCCTACTCCGTGGGCAAGGGCAACCTGAACGACCTGCGCGGCAAGACCTGCGGGCTCGGCGGCGACGTGCTGGTCGAGGCCGACACGAACGACTCCTTCCTCACCCCGGTCGACGGCGTGCCGCTCGGCGAGTCCCTCGAGGCCGGCGAGGTGCGCGGCTTCGACCCGAACGCCGTGCCCAGCGACATCGCCCCGGACGACGTGGCCACCGGCGATGCCGGCTCCTTCGCCACCCAGGCCTCCCAACAGCAGAACACCGCGGGCGGTGACGACGCCACCTCCGGCACCACCGGCGGCGAGCGCGGCGGCGAGGCCGTCGGCGTCAACGGCTCTACCCAGGACCTGCCGTTCAACCTGGACTTCCGCCGGGTGCCGGTGATCGGCTCCTACACCCCGGAGGGTGAGCTCGGCGCGGCCGCCGCGGCCAAGACCGCCTGGTACGAGATGCCCGACCAGCGCAGCGGGGACAAGCCGGTGCTCGTCGTCTCGGCGGCCGGCTCCATCGAGCACCACGACATCAATGGCGAGCTCAAGGAGGGCCAGCGCCTGGTCCTCGAGTACGGCACCCGCGGCGCCGACGGCGAGGTCACCGACACCGGCACCGTCGAGCTCTACGACGTCGGACTCTCCCCGACGTGGCGCAACCTGCGCCTGCCGCTCGACGAGCTGCCCGAGTCGGCCGACGTGGTGCGCATCAACGCCCGCGACACCTCGCTCGACGAGGACGAGTGGCTGGCCTTCACCCCGCCGCGCGTGCCGACGCTAGAGCACCTGAGCGAGCGCCTCGACGCCGACGCCCCCGGCATGATCGACTGGTCGGTCGGCCTGCAGTTCCCGTGCCAGCGGCCCTTCGGCCACTACGCGGGCGTGGCGGAGATCCCCGAGTTCCGCGTCTCGCCGGACGGCCCGGGCAAGCGCACGCTCTCGCCGGTGCAGGACTACGCCGGCGGCGGCACGCTGGGCCTGGCCGAGACGGTCAACTGGTCCTACGAGCTGCCCGCCTACCTCGACGGCGACTGGCAGCGTGACTGGGGCTCCCTGGAGATCTACACCCCGCGCTCGAACTCGCAGGGCGATCAGCCGCGGGTGGCGCAGATCGACCACGAGGAGATCACGCGCTCGGGGCTGTGGAAGCCCTCCGAGATGAACATCGACACCCAGGACGAGGAGAAGAACTAGCGGCGGCCCTCGGACTCCGCGGCCCAGCCGCCCGGCTCCGGCCGGTACGGGTCATAGGCGCCGTAGGGGGCCGGGTACCGCTGGTGCGGACCCGCCGGAGGCTGGCTGTAAGGACCTGCCGGGTGCTGGTTGTACGGCCCGGCGGGGTACGGCCCCTGCACAGGCTGACCAGGCGAAGGCTGCACCGGCTGACCCGGCAGAGGCTGACCCGGTGCGGGCCGACCCGGCGCGCCCGGACCACCGATTTCCGACGCGCCCGGCGTCGGCTGCGTCCCCCACCCCGGCGCGCCCTGCGCGCCCGGCGCGGGGACGCCCTTACCGCCCCACCCGGCGCCCGGTGCGGGGAGCCCGGCCGCTGAAGCACCGGGGACACCGGGCCCGACCGCCGGAGCACCGGGAGCACCGCCCGCCGGGGCACCCGGCCCGGGGACACCGGGCCCCGGCACCTGCGCCCGCTGCCGCGCACGCCGGCGCATGCTGCCGTCGTAGTGCCACGGGCGGGCCTCCCGGTCCGCCCGGCCAAGCAGGTGCCCGCGCCACATCAGCCCGATGAACAGCGGGTAGCCCACCAGCGCGACCGCGATGTAGACGGCGATCTGCGCCGGGATCGAGCCGGTCATCATGTTCCAGCAGAAGTGCAGGGCGAATCCGGCGCCCACCCACGCGCACGCCGCGCCCCACCGCCGGGCGGTGCTCAGACGGGCGTCGAAAAGCGCCACGCCGATGCCCCAGCCGGCCAGGCCGGTGAACATCACGTGCAGGCCGGGGCCGAAGACCACGCGCAGCAGCCACATCCCCAGGGTGCCCTCGACGTCGGTGTTCGGGTCGAGCATCGCGCCGAAGCTGGCGTAGAGGGCGTTCTCGTAGGTCTCGAAGCCGAGGCCCACCAGCGCGCCGGTGACCAGCCCGTGCCAGGGGCGGTCCACGCCGCGGAAGCTGAGCAGGATCACGGCCACGGCGGCGGACTTGAGGATCTCCTCCGGGTAGGCGCCGCCGAAGGACATGTTCACCGCGTCCCAGCCGAGCTTGGTCACCACCGAGGAGATCGGCCCGGCCCACGGCAGCACGGCCGTGGCGATACCGATGCCGCTGGCCACGCAGGCGAACGCCCAGCCGAAGCCGGCCGCGGGCCAGTGGGCGAGCAGGCGCAGCAGCAGGATCCACGCGGCCATGTAGACCGCGCCGAGCGGCAGGCTCAGCAACAGCCCGGGCGGCGACATGATCCCGCTGGGTACCAGCAGCAGCGCGGAGACGGGCACCGTGACAATCACGAGCACCCACAGGGTGATCTGGAAGAGCCTGCTCATGCGCGCACCTCCTCGGCGGCGGCGCCCGCGCGGTGCACTCCCGCGCGGACGGCGGCGGCGCCCGCGCGGCCCGCACCGGCACCCGCCGCGTCGTAGAAACTGCCCCGGTGGTCGGAGAGATCGGGGAGATCGGGCACGCCCGAGCGTTCCTCGCGCCCCGGAAGCTCGGAGCCGGAGCCGCCGGGGCCGGCTCCGGGCCTGCCCAGCGCGTTGAGCTCCGCTTGCGCCTCGGCCGGGATCTCCCCGCCACTGAGCGCGCGCCAGACCGGCGCCACGAGCCGCGCGGCGTCGTCGCCCTCGACGACGGCGACGAGCATCGGGTCCGGGTCGTCCGCGCCGGCGCCCTCGCCGCGCGCGTCGGGGTCGATCATGGCCACGCCGACCACGGGTTCCTCGGAGGAGACCGCCATGCCGAAGCGCCCGTCCCAGTGCACCTCGACGTCGGCGAAGTCGGAGATGACGTTCTGCGACAGCGCCCGCATCGCGCGGCGCACCGACCGGTCGGCGTCGCGGTAGCCCTCGGCGGCCATCATGTCGATGCGCTCCCCGCCGCAGTTGTAGGCGGCGCCCGAGAGCGACTCCATGTCGGCCTCGCAGATCATCGTCTGGCCGGTGGCCGGGTCCTCGACGGGCAGCTCCCAGTCGAAGCCCTCGGCGCTCAGGACCACCTCGTCGTCGGCGTCGGCCTCGGGGAGGGCGAGGTCGAGGACGAAGGGGACGATCAGGGTCAGTGCCAGCAGCCCGGTCAGCAGCCACCATGCCCGGTACGGAGGTACGGGGCCGGGCCGCCAGGCGCGCGGATCGGCGATGGCCGCCCGCTCCCCCGGACTCACGCGCGGTGCCGTCAGTTGCATGGCGCCCAGGCTACGTGAGGCCCCCACCACCCGCTCTATGGTGGACGCCATGAACGATCTCTACCACTACGTCAACGGGCCGTGGATCGCGCGGCACACCATCCCCGCCGACCGCGGCGTCGACGGCACCTTCCACGCGCTTCGCGACGCCGCCGAGGCCGACGTCCGCGACATCCTCACCGCCGACGAGAGCCTGCCGGGGCGCCTGTTCGCCTCCTTCATGGACACCGAGGGCGTCAACGCCGCCGGCGTGGCGCCGCTCGCGCCGGAGCTGAAGAAGATTGACGACGCCGCGTCGGCCCCGGCGTTGGCGCGCGTGCTCGGTGAGCTCGACCGGGTGGGCGGCAGCGCCCCGGTCGGCTTCTGGGTGGAGAAGGACTCCGGCGGCGAGGAGGCCCTGGCCTACCTGGTGCAGGCCGGACTCGGCCTGCCGGACGAGGCCTACTATCGCGAGGAGGCGCACGCCGAGACGCTGCGCCGTTACCGCGGGCACGTCGAGCGCATGCTCGGCTTCCTCGACGGCGTGGACGAGGCCGCGGCCGCCGACGCCGCGAAACGCGTCGTGGACCTCGAGACCGAGATCGCGGCCGGCCACTGGGACGTGGTCGCCTCGCGCGACGCCGTCAAGACCTACAACCCGACCGAGTTCGCCGAGCTGCCCGAGGTGGTGCGCGAGATGCTCGCCGGCGGTGGGCTGCCGGAGCACCGCATCGTGGTGATGATGCCGAGCTACCTCGAGCACCTCGCCGGGCTGTTCACCGACGAGCGCCTGGACGACTGGAAGCTGTGGGCGCGCTGGGCGCTACTGCGCGCGAGCGCCGGGGTGCTCTCCGAGGAGATCTCGGCGGCCAACTTCGACTTCTACGGCCGCGTACTCTCCGGCGCGGAGGAGCAGCGCGCGCGCTGGAAGCGCGGCGCGGGCCTGGCCGAGCAGATGGTCGGCCAGGAGATCGGCAAGAAGTTCGTCGACGAGCACTTCCCGGCCTCCTCGAAGGAGCGCATGCTGGGCCTGGTCGACGAGCTGGTCGCCGCCTACCGCGAGCGCGTCAGCCAGCTGGAGTGGATGACCCCGGCGACCCGCGAGCGCGCCCTGGAGAAGCTGGGGCTCTTCCGCGCGAAGATCGGCTACCCGGACAACTGGCGCAGCTACGAGGGCCTGGAGTTCTCGGACAAGGGCGCCGACCTGGTGGCCAACACCCGCAAGGCCGCGGCGTTCAACCACGACTTCGAGGTGGCCAAGATCGGCAAGCCGGCGGACCGCGACGAGTGGGTGACCACCCCGCAGACCGTCAACGCCTTCTACAACCCGGTGGTCAACGACATCACCTTCCCGGCGGCGATCCTGCGCCCGCCGTTCTTCGACCCGGAGGCCGACGCCGCCGAGAACTTCGGCGCGATCGGTGCCGTGATCGGCCACGAGATCGGCCACGGCTTCGACGATCAGGGCTCGCGCTACGACGGCCACGGCAACCTGAACTCCTGGTGGACCGACGAGGACCGCGAGGCGTTCACGAAGCTGACCGACCGGCTGGTCGAGCAGTTCGACGGGCTGGTGCCCACCGAACTCAAGGAGGCCGGCATCGAGTCCGGCGGGGTCAACGGCTCGTTCACGCTGGGCGAGAACATCGGTGACCTCGGCGGCCTGGGCATCGCGGTGGTGGCCTACCTGCGCCATCTCAAGGCCGAGGGTGTCTCCCCGGAGGAGACCGAGAAGAAGGCCTTCGAGGTCTCGGACGCGGACCCGGAGATCGCCGGGCGCAGCTTCGACGGCCTGCAGCGGCTCTTCCTGGCGTGGGCGCGCGTGTGGCGCACGGCGATCCGCCCGGAGATGGCCACGCAGTACCTGGCCATCGACCCGCACTCGCCGGCGGAGTTCCGCTGCAACGTCATCGCGGCCAACATCGACGAGTTCTACGAGGCCTTCCCCGAGGTCGGCGGGGACAACCCGATGTACGTCGCCCCCGAGCGGCGCGTCACAATTTGGTGACCGTCGCTTGACGACGTCGCGCCGCACCCGCCGTGCGCACCGCGCGGCGTCGCGCGCGTGACGACGCTCCGCACGTGACGGCGCCCCGCACGTGACGGCGCTCCGCACGTGACGGCGCTCCGCACGTGACGGCGCTCCGCACCGTCACCTATAGATAAGGAGGCCGCCGATCCCGAACCGGGACCGGCGGCCTCCTTGTCTGTTCTCCGGCGGCGGCGCGTCAGCGTCGCCGCGCGTCAGCACCGCCGCGCGTCAGCACCGCCGCGCGGGTGTTTACTCGGCCGCCTGGCGCCCCGCGGCGTCGTCACCCGACACCTCGCGGTTGGGCACGCGGTCGGCGACGCCGGCGCTGGCGGCCAGGTCCGCGGCGATCTCCTCGCGGTTCTGCTCCGGCACGCCCTCGACGCCGGCGCGGGTGGTCAGCATCGGCACGTCGAGGACCACGTCCGGCACCCCGAAGCCGTCGACGAGCTGCTCGGCCCAGGGGCCCAGCGAGTCGACCAGGTCGTTGACCGCAGCGCGCGCGGCGGAGATCCGGCCGCCGACGAGCACGTTCTTCTCCTGGTACCAGCCCGAGTTCTTCAGTATGGTGTCCAGCGCGAAGAGCTGGCGGATCTGCTCGAAGACCTTGCGCAGCAGGGAGTCCTCCGGCAGGTCGTCCATGTCGGCCTCGGCCTCGAGGAGCGCCTCGAGCAGCAGGGTGTCCACGCGCGCCCAGGCGCAGTCGATGAGGTGGTCCTGGGCCTTGTCCACGACCTCGGCGGCCTCGGCCAGCGGCAGGTCCTTGGCCGTGCGCAGGCGGCGCCCCAGCGCGCGCAGCATGTTCTGCTCGCGCTCCTGGAAGAGCTTGAGCTGGTAGGACGCGTTGAACAGCGAGTTCTCGTCGTTGCGGCTGATGCTCTCGACCCAGTTCTGCACGGTCAGCGGGATCGGGGTGCGCTTGCGCAGGATCTCGCTGACGCTGTCTACGCCGAACTTGACGATGTCGATGCCCGACAGCCCGGACATCTCGCGCGAGTAGGCGGTGATGATCTCCTTGCCCACCAGCTGCGCGAGCACCGTGTTGTCGCCCTCGAAGGTGACGAAGACGTCGGCGTCCGCGCGGAAGGTGGTCAGCAGGTTCTCCGCCATGTAGCCGGCGCCGCCGCAGGCCTCGCGGGCCTCCTGGATGGCGTCCATGGCGTGGGCGGTGTTGGCGATCTTGACGGCCGCGGCGCGCGACTCGAACTCACGCTGCTTCCACAGGTCCTCGCCGGTGCGGTTGACCGTCTCGGTGTCGCGCAGGCGCTCGTCGGCGGTCTTGATCAGCTGGTTCTGCAGCAGCGCCAGCGCGTAGGAGCGCGCGATGCGCGGGATGAGGCGGCGGCGGTGCTGACGGTGGCCGATCAGGAGCCGCTCCTTGCCGGGCACCGTCTCAAATTGACGACGTCGCGTCGCGTACTTCGTGGCGATGGCCAGCGCCGAGCGCGTGGCGGCGCCGGCGGCGGCGCCGACCGCGATGCGGCCGCGGATCAGCGTGCCGAGCATGGTGAAGAAGCGGCGGTTGTCCGACTCGATCGAGGAGGAGTAGTGGCCCTTCTCGTCGACGTCGCCGAAGCGGTTGAGCAGGTTCTCGCGTGGCACGCGCACGTGGTCGAACTTCAGGGTGCCGTTGTCGACGCCGTTGAGGCCACCCTTGTGGCCGTTGTCCTCGATGGTCACGCCGGGCAGGGGGTTACCGGACTCGTCGCGGATCGGCACGATGAAGCAGTGCACGCCGCGGGACTCCTCGCTCTCCGGGGTGTAGAGCTGAGCGAAGACGGCGGCGATGGAGCCGTGCTTGGCGGCGTTGCCCAGGTAGGTCTTCTCCGAGGAGGGCGTCGGTGAGTGGATGTCGAACTCGCCGGTGGCCGGGTCGAAGTGGGCGGTGGTCTCCAGGTCGCGGACGTTGGAGCCGTGGCCGCGCTCGGTCATGGCAAAGGCGCCGAGCAGCTTCAGGTCGATGGTGTCCTGCACGTACTGGCGGTGGCGCTCGGTGCCGAGGGCGTCGACGGCACCGCCCCACAGGCCCCACTGCACGCCGGCCTTGACCATGAGCTGCAGGTTGACCCCGCCGATCATCTCGAGGCTGGTGAGCATGTTGCCGTTCTCGCCCTGGCCGCCGTTGGCCACGGAGAAGGCGCCGGACTGGATGCCGGTGGCGCCCATGGCCTTGACCTGGCCGAGCAGGCGCTCGCGCTGCTCGTCGAGGCTGAGGTGCGGGGCCGGCAGGAGGTCCGGGTTGTTGATGGTCTCGCGCACCTCGCGGCGCAGGCGGGCCCAGGGGCCGTCGAGGATGGCGCGCAGACCGCGGCCGATCTTGTCGTCGGTCTCGGTGGGCAGGACGGCCGGGCTACCGGACTCGGGCTTGGCCGTGGTAATTTTGTTACTCATAACATAGTCCTTTCCTCGTGTGCTATGGCTCACCCTAAAGGAGCCAACACTCCCCTGTCATGGAAAAACGAATAACGATTCGGTTGAGGACACCCGGTCCGACCCCGCCCCGGCGCGGCCCGGCATGGCCCGGCGCGGAGGCGCACCGCCGCGCGAGGCGGCCGGCACGTCCCGGCGCGGCCCGGCACTCGAGGCCGGCGCGCGAGGCCGGCGCGCGAGGCCGGGGCGGTGGCGCGGGTCAGCGCTCCAGGATGGCGACGATGCCCTGGCCGCCGGCGGCGCAGATGCTGACCAGGGTGCGGCCGCCGCCGCTCTCCTCGAGCGTCTTCGCGGCGGTGGCCAGGATGCGCCCGCCGGTGGCGGCGAAGGGGTGGCCGGCGGCCAGCGAGGAGCCCTTGACATTGAGCTTGGCGCGGTCGATGGAGCCCAGCGCGCCGTCGAGACCCAGGCACCCGCGGCAGTACTCGTCGGACTCCCAGGCGGACAGGGTGGCCAGGACCTGGGAGGCGAAGGCCTCGTGGATCTCGTAGAAGTCGAAGTCCTGCAGGCTCAGACCGTTGCGCTCGAGCATACGCGGCACGGCGTAGGTCGGGGCCATCAGCAGGCCGTCGGGGCCGTGGACGAAGTCGACCGCGGCGATCTCGGTGTCGACCAGGTAGGCACGCACCGGGATGTTGTGCTGCTCCGCCCATTCCTCGCTGGCCAGCAGGGCCACCGAGGCGCCGTCGGTCAGCGGGGTCGAGTTGCCGGCGGTCATGGTCGTCTGCGCACCGTGGCGCTCGGCGTCCTTCTTGCCGAAGACCGGCTTGAGCTTGGCCAGCTTCTCCGTGTCGGAGTCCGGGCGCAGGTTGGTGTCGCGCTGCACGCCGAGAAACGGGGTCAGCAGGTCAGAGAAGAATCCGGCCTCGTAGGCGGCGGCAAGGTTACGGTGCGAGGCGACGGCCAGCTCGTCCTGGGCCTGGCGCGTGATGCCGAACTCGCGGGCGGTGATCGCGGCGTGCTCGCCCATCGACAGCCCGGTGCGCGGCTCGCCGTTCTGCGGCTGCTCGGGCGCCAGCTGCTTCGGGCGGATCGAGCCGACGAGCTTGAGCTTGTCCGCGGTGGACTTGGCGGTGGTCAGCTTGATCAGGGTACGGCGCAGCTCGTCGCCGACGGCCAGCGGGGCGTCCGAGGTGGTGTCCACACCGCCGGCCAGGCCGGCCTCGATGCGGCCGCGCGCGATCGCGTCCGCCACGGAGACGGCGGCGGCCAGGCCGGTGCCGCAGGCCTGCTGGACGTCCATGGCCGGGGTCTGCGAGCTCAGCGCAGAGCCGAGCACGCACTCGCGGGTGAGGTTGAAGTCGCGGGAGTGCTTGAGCACGGCGCCCGCGACGACCATGCCGAGGCGCTCGTCTTGCAGGCCGTAGCGGGCGACGAGCCCGTCGATGGCGGCGGTGAGCATGTCCTGGTTGGAGGCGTCGGCGTACTCGCGGTTGGAGCGCGCGAAGGGGATGCGGTTGCCGCCGAGGACGGCGACGCGGCGGGTGGAGGTGGTCATGGTGTACTCCTCGGTTGTCGTGGCCGCGGTTTTCCCGCGGGGCGTTCCCGGGGAATGATCGCACACTCCGACGTGTCGTGTGCAACTTTTCTTTTTTGATTTGTCTTGCGCCACACTTTCCGCTGCTACGGTGTAGCCGAACCGTGCAGCGGCACCGGCGCCCCGGGCCCGCCCGGGCGCCGCACGCTGCACCGTGCACCGACACCTACAAGACAGAAACCACCTGGGTCCAGGACCGCCGGGTCCGACTCCACACGAGTACAGCACCACCGACCAAGGGAGCCAACACCATGCCGAAGTCCGGACTGCTCGAACAGTTCATCAACTCCCCGCTCGCCGCCAAGGCCGGCGTGCCGCAGGGCGAGAAGCTGCGCCGCCACGCCCCGGGCGAGCCCGCCCTCGACGGCCCCGTCGTCATCGGCGGCGACGGCCGGCTGGCCGGCGGCCTGCGCGACCTGCTCGGCGGCGACTACCAGTACCTCTCCGCCGCGGCCGACACCAAGCGCGCCGCCCTCGTCTTCGACGCCACCGGCATCACCCGCCCCGAGGACCTCGAGGCCCTCTACGACTTCTTCCACCCGCAGCTGCGCAAGGTCGCCCCCTGCGCCCGCCTCGTCGTCCTCGGCACCACCCCCGAGGCCACCGCGGACATCGACGAGCGCATCGCCCAGCGCGCCCTCGAGGGCTTCACCCGCTCGCTGGCCAAGGAGCTGCGCCGAGGCGCCACCTGCCAGCTCGTCTACACCGACCCGGCGCTCCGCGCCGGGTCCGCCGCCACGGGTGCGGGAACCGGCGAGGGCGGGGCGCACGCGGCGTCGGCAAGCGGACTCGCCCCGCTGGCCTCCACGCTGCGCTTCCTGCTCTCCGGCAAGTCCGCCTTCGTCGACGGGCAGGTCATCCGCGTCGGCGCGCAGGCCGCCGAGGAGCCCGCCGACTGGGAACGCCCGCTCGAGGGACGCGTCGCCGTGGTCACCGGTGCGGCCCGCGGCATCGGCGCGACCATCGCCGAGGTGCTCGCCCGCGACGGCGCGCGCGTGGTCTGCGTCGACATCCCCGCCGCCGGTGAGGGCCTTGCCAACACCGCCAACAAGGTCAAGGGCACCGCGCTGCCGCTCGACGTGACCGCCGACGACGCCGCCGAGGTGATCGCCGAGCACGTGCGCGAGCGCTTCGACGCCCCGATCGACACCATCGTGCACAACGCCGGTGTGACCCGCGACAAGCTGCTGGCCAACATGAACGAGGGCCAGTGGAAGATGGTGCAGAACATCAACCTCGTCGCCCCGGTGCGCATCACCGAGACGCTGCTCGAGGCCGGTGCGCTCTCCGAGTCCGCGCGCGTGGTCGGCGTCTCCTCGATGGCCGGCATCTCCGGCAACCGCGGCCAGACCAACTACGCGACCACCAAGGCCGGCGTGATCGGGCTGGTCGACGCCCTCTCCGGCAAGTTCGCCGAGACCGACGCGGGCCTGACCGTCAACGCCGTGGCGCCCGGCTTCATCGAGACCGCCATGACCGCCGCGATGCCGCTCGGCCCGCGTGAGGTCGGCCGGCGCATCAACTCGCTGCAGCAGGGCGGCCAGACCGTCGACGTCGCCGAGACCATCGCGTACTTCGCCGCCCCGGCCTCGGCCGCGGTCAGCGGCAACACCTTGCGCGTGTGCGGCCAGAACATGATGGGGGCGTAGAACATGGCTGCTGCGACCAACGGTTACACGAAGCTTGCGGCCGTCCCCGACCTGATGGGCGAGTACCGCGCGGCGCTCGGCGGGCTGGTGCCGGGGCTGGGCGCGCTGAAGAAGGGGTCGGGTGCCGGCGGTTCCGGTGCGCGCTCTGGCGGTGGCGCCGGTGCCGGTGGTGCCGGCGCGCGGGAGATCCCGGCCGAGCGCTTCGAGGTCCACGGCGTGGTCCCCGACACCGCGCACCTGGCCGAGTACTGCCGCACCACCGGCCTGCGCTTCGGCGAGGAGCTGCCCGCGACCTACCCCTACGTGCTGGCGTTCCCGCTGGCCATCAAGGTGATGAACTCGAAGGGCTTCCCCTTCGGCGCCGTCGGCGTGGTCCATCTGACCAACGCCATCGAGCAGACCCGCCCGCTGCACGTCGGCGAGGCGCTCGACATCCGCGTGCGCGCCGAGAACCCGCGCGCCCACCGCGCGGGCATGCTCATCGACATGGTCACCGAGGTCACCATCCCCGCCGAGGGCGACGAGGTGGTCTGGCGGCAGGTCTCCGGCTTCCTGGGCAAGGGGGCCAAGACCGAGGGGCTGCCCGTCGCGGCCGACTCCACGGTCAAGGCCGCCGGGGAGCCTGCGGCCAACCCCGCCTTCGTGCGGGTCACCCAGGACACGATCTCCGCGTACGCCGAGGCCAGCGGGGACAAGAACCCGATCCACGTCTCCAAGGTGGGCGCGAAGGCCTTCGGCTTCCCGAGCACCATCGCCCACGGCATGTGGTCGGCCGCCGCGATGCTCGCCGGGATGGAGGGCCTGGTGCCCGAGGCCGCGCGCTTCGAGGTGGAGTTCGGCAAGCCGGTGCGGCTGCCCTCGAAGGTCGCGTTCACGGCCGACCGGGATGCGGACGGTGCGGGCGCGGACGGTTCGGGGGCGGCCGGCGGGTCGACCGGCGGGTCGACCGCGGTCTCCGCGACCGGTTCGGGCTGGGGGCTGCAGCTGCGTTCGGCGAAGAAGCCCGAGGTCGTCCACGCCGTCGGGCGACTCGAGCCGCTGAGCTGAGTTTGGCCGGGGGCGCCGAGGCCCCGGGCCAGCGGGGGTTACCGGGCCCGGGTCGGTAATCCCGAAATGGGCCCGCTAAACCCGCAGGTCACGGAAGCGGGCGAAACCGCTTACCGACCCCGGGTCGGTAAAACCGTGCGCGCACCCCGGAAATCGAACCGGAATCGCACCGGCCCCTGGCCCCCTACCCCATCCAGTACAGGTCGGCCAGCACGACCTCGGCTTCACCGAAGAGCTCGGGCGCCGTCGTCGTCAGCCGCAGCTTCGGCGTCTGGTACCCGGTGCTCGAGGGGCGGGCCGGGCCGGGCTGGGCGGCGATACGCAGCACGAAGTTCCTGTGCGCGCCGTCGACAAGCGCCACGCCGGAGGCACGCTGACGGGTGCACTCACGCACCTCCACCTCGCTGACCTCACTGATCGGGTCGTCGGCCACGCAGCCGCTGCCGTGCGCGGTGAGCACGGGGCTGCCCAGCGAGAAGTCCGCCGAGGTGTCGGCGCCGAGGATCGCGCGGATCATCTCGCGCACGGCGACCGGGTCGGCGGTGGCCATGCTGACCGCGCGCCGGCCGAGCTCACTGTGGTCCATCTCGGTGAAGGTCACGCCCTCGTCGAGCGCGGCCTCGATCGGCCGGTAGGTCACGGGCAGCTGGAGCACGCGGCCGTAGAAGTCGCGGCCTACGAGGATCTCGATGCCGACCTGGTCGTCGGGGTCGACCAGCCGCCAGGACCCGACGACCTCGTCGAAGCCGGCGAAGCGGCGAGCCAGTTCATCCTTGGTGGGGTTCAGCTCGGCGTCGTAGATGTGCGCGGTTCCGCTCATTGGCTCGCTCCTGCCCTTCGAGGCGTTTCAGCACGCTGTCTCCTCCTTATGTACCACAACCGGCTGTGGGACAGACCTAGACTGGGGCCCATGAACGACGCATCCCACGAGCACGACCAGGACCTCGAAAAACAGGCTGACCAGCGCACCGAGGAGGAGATCGACGCCGCCGAGCGCGCGGCCTTCCACGTCGGCGGGGTCGACCGCACCCCGACCGAGGAGGAGCAGCTCGAGCAGATCGGCTCCTACATCGACGCGCACTACCCGCTGCCGCCGTTCACCCCGCCGTGGGCCGGCGGCGACGGCGACCCGGAGCCGGCCGACAAGTGGACCGCGCTGCTGCCGGACCGCCTGACCCACGCGGGCATGCTGATGCTGGGCGCGGGCCTGGACCACTCGATGCCGGGCGTGGCCTTCGGCACCCCGGCCACGGTCGAGGATCTCCCCGAACTGGGCGCCGCCGCCTTCGTGCCGCCGGAGCCGACGGGCGCGTGGGCCGTCTCGCTGCACTCGGGCGGCTGGTGGCGCGGCGCCGGCGAGGCGATGGAGATGCAGTGGCGCCCCGAGGTCGCGGCCGCGGCGGTGCTCTCGGGCACGACGATCATCGACCTCGACTACCCGCTCGCCCCCGAGCACACGGTCCCGGAGATGGTCTCCGCCGTCGAGGCGTGCATCGACCACGCCCGCGCGCAGGGCGCGAAGACCGTCACGGTGTGGGGTTACTCCTCAGGTGGCGCGCTGGCGGTGCTCGCCGGCGCGCGTGCCGACGCCCTGGTGCTGACGTTCCCGGACCTGGGCAGCGTGGCCAAGCTTCCCGACGCCGTGCGTGACGGCGCCGAGCTTCCCGCCCCGTCCGAGTGGGCGCCGACGCTGGCGCAGATCGGCCTACAGGACGAGATCGCCGCCCGCCCGGAGGGGATTGACGACGCCGCGCAGATCACCGTGAGCGAGCTCGTCGCCCGACACCGCATCCAGACGCCGGCGGTGGCGCGCAAGAAGGTGCAGCAGGTCGCCGACTACCTGCGCGAGGTCACCCCGCGCGAGGGGAAGTAGGCGGGAGCCGGGTCAGCTTTCGGATTTGACCCGGTAGAAGGTCCGGCGGCTGCCTTGGCCGCCGACCATTTCTATGGCTTCGGCTTCGATCAGTTTGTTCACCGCGTAGCGCGCCTGCCCCTGAGTCAGCCCGGTGCCGTCCACGATGCCGGCGAAGTTCAGCGGGCCGGCCGCCAACGCCTCCATGACGAGCTGCTGGTTGGTGGGGACCCGATCGATCCCTCGGCCGGTCGAGGACGGTACCGGCTGCTCGTCAGGCCCAGCGGACTGTTCCTGCGGGAAGCTCGAAGACGGACCGGTATCGCGGTCGTTTGCCGGGCTCAGCGAAGCCGTCTCCAGGAAACCGTGTTCCCGCAACCACTCGATCTCGCTTCGAGCGCTTTCCCGGTCCAGCGGCGAGAACTCCTCGACTACCCGCTCCGGGGTCCACGTCTCTCCGGCGTCGCCGGCCAGAATGACCGTCTTCTGGATCGCCGAGAGATCAGTGCCGGGGAAACGCCGCTCCAGAGCCTTCTCGTCGTCGGCGGTGAACCGTCGTTTCCTGGGCAGCATGACGGTGAATTTCACGCCGTTGTCGAAGAGCCTGGGCCTGGCCAACCCCGCCTCACGCACGGAGTCGAACATCTCCCGGATTCCGCCGCCCTCTCCCTCGACCACGCGGGAACCGTCAGGGGTGACGGCGTACTTCATCAGCTGGTAGAGACGCTGGTTGACCTCAGCGGTGTGGACCTCGGCGCTCTCCAGCTGTTCAACCGACACGCCACGCAGACCGCCCGGGCTGGTGATCACCATTCGGTCGTTGTGGACCCGGACGTCGACGTGTCGGCCCGGCTCATCGAGGGACGCCGGGCCGAGATCCCGGTGGACCAGGGCATTGGCCACAAGCTCGCGGATCGCCCGTCCGGGGAACTCCGGACGCTGCTCCATGTGCCCGTCCTCGCGGTAGGCCTGCTCGGTACCGGTGTTCGCGGCGATCCAGTCCACCACGTCAGTGAGCATCTGCGGCACGGGTCCCTCGAAGTGAGTCAGATTCCGGGTTCGCGCCGGTCCCCGCCCCCGGTCGAGACGCACCGCCGCGGTCGCAGAGAGCGAGGGCAACCGTCCCTGCGGGTAGTACCCGAGTCCGTAGAGGCCGGCGACCGTCAGTTCCCCGTCCTTTGTCAGGACTCCGACTGCGCAAAGAAGATCGTCATCGGAGGACAACGCCCCGAGACGCCTGCTATGCCGTCGGATGCTGCCCAGGTAAGCGTCGGTCAGATCGCCATCGAGGTCTTCTCTCGAAGTGCCGGCCACCGGCCGTAGCTCGCCGGGCACCTGCCCACTGAACAGCAGCTTGTCGATCTCGAGAAGGCGTAGGTCATTGGCGTTCATCTGGTAATCGCCGTCACCCTGACGCAGGTACGCGACACCATCCACCGCTGCGGGGCGAAGACTCGGGTGGACCGGTCGCACTTCCGCGACCACGACGCTGACGCCATCGATCTCCACTGAGCTCGTGACTACGTGAGGCGCGGGATCCACCGTGGCACGGGTCTTTTCGACCAGACCCTGGGCGAGCACATTGGGTTGGCGGACACCGGAAATGGCGAAACCGTCATGCTGGTCGACACCGAGCAGAATGACACCCCCGCCCGGCATGTTCGCAAAAGCGCACACTGTCTCCGAGAGATTCTCGGGCAGTCCCCCGTCTGCGCGTTTGGCTTCCACCGAGACGAAGTCGTCACCGTAGCGCCGCAGGTCCTCGACAGCTGCACGCACCTTGTCCGCGGTCCAGTCCATATCGCCAGAGTACAACCAGAGTCATACTTTTACAATGAGTCAGTACAACTTTTAAAGTGAGGGCCCGTACAACACGAAGTCTCAGGGCGGGCAACCTCAATCACCGAGAAAACACCTGCACAAGGAGGCTATCCGGCTTCGCGGCCTCCAGACGAGACTCCCGGATAAATCACCGTCATCCACCCCAGAGTGTGAAACTTTCACACTCTGTTTGCACTCTGGCAACCACAATGAGACTCTCACTGTGGTTTCACTCTGACTTGCTCAGTGAGACTTTCTCACTCCGGCGATCGCGGCCGGACTCCCGCCGCCTGATCAGCAGGCCGGGATCGCGTCGGCGATCTGGACCGGGATCAGCCAGGCGTCGTCGATGCCGGCGCGCAGGTTGTACGGGTCGTGGCAGGCCAGACGCGCCTTGAGCTCGGCGCCGCTGACCGCGGGGATCGCCGAGGAGCCCAGGTCGATCGACAGCTGGCCGGACGGGGCGCCGGGCAGCTGCGGCAGGCCCGCGGGCAGCGCGGCGTGCACGTCTGCGGTGTGGGCCTCGCGGGTGCCGTAGGTGTTGGCCGCGAGCACCACGCCCGGGGCGATCGAGGCGGTCGCGTGCACGCTGCGGCGGTCGTCCGACCAGCCGAACTTGGTGCCGGTCACGCCGGGCACTGTCGCGGTGCCGTAGTCCTGGCGGTACCCGTCGGCGGCCACCGGTGCGGCGGTCTCCATGCCGCGGAACATCGGGGCGGCGACCGGGTCGTTGCGGGTGGCGTCGAGGAAGCGCGTCAGGTCATTGGCCGAGGTCACCGAGTTGCCCCAGAAACCGTTGCGGTGGGTGTTGGGCAGCCCGAACCAGCCGGCCGTCTCGTCGATGGCCTGCGGGTAGCGCGCGTCGAGTTCGCTGGCGATGCGGTCGTCGGAGAAGCGGATCATCTGCTCGACGCGGGCGGCGTCGCCCGGCGCGCCGTGGTGGAGGACCCAGTGGCCGAGGTACAGCTTCGACAGCGAGAGCGCCGGGCGCGGCTCGTCGGCGTTCGGGGTGGCCAGGCGCGGGCCGTTCTGCACCTGGACCGAGGCCTGGGTGCGCGGCGGGGTCGCCCCGAGCGGCAGGGCCGAGGCGACAGGCTGAGCGGAGACGGCGACGCCCACGGCGAGCAGGAGAGCTGCGGCGGAACTGGCTGTGCGCTGGGTGTTCCTCATGGAAACTCAGTCTAGACCCGCGAGGTCGCCGCGCACGTCAACCGCGTCGCCTCGTCGCGGCCCCCATTACGATGCCGCCTATGAGCTCCGGTTACGTCGCGTTCGCAGATGAGTCGATCATTCAGATGCCTTCTGGTCGACAGGCGTACCGAATCGGAGCGGCTCTCCTAGCTACAACTGAACTCGAAGCAGCACGTGATGTCCTTCGTCCTCTTCTCCTGCCGGGCCAAAGCAAACTTCATTGGAGAGACGAGAGTCCTCCCCGCCGCGATCAGATTTCACGACAGGTCGCCGCTACCGGGTCGATGCTCACCATCGTGACTCATTGGAGCGAAGTCCCTGCCAAAGAGGAGAGATCTCGCCGGAAGTGTCTCGAACGGCTCTACTACGAGCTTGCGTCGATGGATGTCCAAGATGCCTCCCTCGAATGTCGTCAGCAGGCACAGGACGCGAAAGATATTCGCCACATCGTTGCCCTCCAGGCACGCAATCAAGCGAAGAATCTGCGGCTCTCCCACCTACGCGGCAAAGACGAACCTTTGCTATGGATCCCCGATGCCGTCTTGGGGGCGCTGAATGCGGCGCAACTCGGCGAACCCAGGTTCTGGGATCAGGTCCGGGACACCGTGTGCTAGACATCACGACTTCGTAAGGCTCTAAACCTGCACATTAAAATGCGGCAACCCCGGGTCCAGTCGTCCGGCTGGCATCCCGGGGTTCCCTTCCGATCCTGTCGTAACAGGTGGCGTCAATGCCTAACTTAGCTGACGGAACATGTTGATGTCGAGGCTAAATTTCTCCCGGTCGCAGACCCGCGGAACGCATATCCACGCGGTAACGCGCGCCCTCGCGGGTGCGGGTCACCGTGTACGGGATGCCCTCCTCGTCCCAGTGGACACGTGCCCGCTCCCCCACCGGCGAGGTGCCGTCCGCGCGCACCACCCGCCACCAGGCGGTCAGGTGGCCGTGGGTGCGCATCGCGCGGCCCGCCCGGCGCGCGGTGGTGCCGGCGGCCGCACCGACCGCGCCGTAGCTGGCCACCCGGCCTGCCGGGATCTTGTCGACTACTGCGAGGACGGCGTCGGTGACGTCGTCCAACGCCAACGGCGAGTCGGGCGCGGCGTCGTCAAGCAAACTAGCCCAGGCCCTGCGCGCGCAGGGCCTCGAAGACGTCGTTGCCCTCCTGGATGTCGAGCTCCTCGTACTCCTCGACCTCGCAGAGCGTCACCGTCGCGCCGGTGGGGTCGGCGATGATGAGCAGGCGGCCGAACTCGGCGTCGAAGGGGCCCTGGATGACCTCGCCGCCGAGCTCGGGCACGCGCGCGGCGGCCTTGTCGACGTCGAGGACGCCCAGGAAGGTCTGCCAGAAGCCGTGCACGCCCTCGGGGAAGTGGCCGGCGGCGTCGCGCAGCCCGGCGAAGGGGGCGGAGTCGGCGAGCAGCGTGCCGTAGCGCGGCAGGTCCGTGCCCTCGCCGCCGACGGTGGCGGACTGCCAGCCGAAGAGGCCGGTGTAGAAGTCCAGCGCCTCGTCGAAGCCGGAGGTGCAGGTCAGCTCGTGCCAGACGGCGCAGCCGGGCTCGCCGCCGGCGACGAAGGCGTCCTCGCCGCGCGGTTCGACCAGGCCGAAGAGCGCGCCGTTCGGGTCGGCGGCGACACCCATGCGCCCGATCTGGGCGTCGGTGGGACCGGCGAGGACCTTGCCGCCGAGCTCGCCGATGCGGTCCAGCTGCGCCTCGAGGTCGTCGGCGAGGAAGTAGGTCACCCACGTCGTCGCGCCGCCGGTGGCGGGGATCAGGCCGGCCACCGGCAGGCCCTGCACACGGGCGACGAGGTAGCCGGAGCCCTCGACCTCCTCGTTGACCTGCCAGTCCAAAAGCCCGGTGTAGAAGCGGGCCGCGGCCTCGGGCTCGGGGGTGTTCAGGTCGATCCAGTAGGGCATGCCGCCCTGGGCGTTGAACGCGGGCATCTACATGTTCCTCCACTTCTCGGGGTCGAAGTCGTCGTCTGCGGTGGCCTCGTCGAAGTAGTCGTCCTCGCCGTCGTCCTCGGCGACCACGGCGCAGGCCTCGGCCACGCAGACCCGGTCGCCGATGGCGAGGTGGCGCCCGCGGCGCGTGTCGGTCTCGCCGTTGACGGTGACCAGGCCCTCGGAGATGACGGCCTTGGCCTCCCCGCCCGTGGCCACCAGACCCGCGAGCTTGATGAACTGCCCCAGTTTGATCGACCCGCCGGAGACGGGAACCTCAACGTCCTGCATGCGCACGAGTCTAACGGGCGGGCGGGACGGGCGGCCGGGTGGACGGTGGGGCGGGCAGGATTGGCAGGGCGGGTAGGATTCGGGCGCGGGGCGGCGCAGCCCTTCATTGAGGGAAGTTCGTTTAGCTGGAGTCCCTCGGAGCCAGTACATCGCTGCGCCGCCTCCTTAATCTCTTGGCCGTCGAGCACTAGCCGCCGAGCAGTCCGAGAACCCCCTCGACGACCATCACCGCGGCCAGCAGGCAGAAGATCGCTCCGGTGACGATGTCGATGACCGCGGAGTTCTCCGCGATGCGCGCCGAGAACGCGCGCACGGCCAGGGCGAAGCTGACGAACCAGACCAGGCCGACCGCGATGAGCAGCGCCGCGATGAACGCCGTGATCCCCCAACCCATGCCGGGCTCGATGAACTGCGCGAAGACGGCGCCGAAGAAGAGGACGGCCTTCGGGTTGGCCAGGTTGGTGGTGAAACCGGCGCGCCAGGCCTGCCCGGCGGTCGAGTCGGCGTCGGTGCGCTTCGGCACCGGCCCGGGCGTGACGGATTCGCGCGAGCCGGAGGGCACGTCGGCGTGCACGGCGCGGGCGGACTGGCAGCGGGTGGCCAAGCCGCCACGGATGGAACTGACGCCCAGGTAGGCCAGGTAGGCCCCGCCGATCAGCTGCAGCCAGGCCAGCAGCGCCGGGCGCGCGGTGAGCAGGGCGGACAGGCCCAGGAGGCTGGCCAGGATCCAGCCGGTGTTGCCCGTCATCACTCCGAGGGCGGCCCACACGCCGGCGCGCTTGGAGCGCGCGCCCTGGCGCGTGATCTGCACGACGTCGGGGCCGGGACTGATGATGGCCGCGACCCAGACCCCCAGCAGGGTGAGGATGGAACCGAATGTCATGATGGTCAGGTTACATCCTGCGTCGGGCATGACGTCGACCACACCTTAAAAGCACTACAAGTTAGTTTATCTTATTTGTCGCGACTTTCGTGTATGTTTGGTGCTGCATCGTCCGTTGCACCGCCCATGGGACCACAAGCCCGGGACGGAATCCCTTCCTCATCCACACTCCTGTTCGACCCGAAAGGATCGTCATGTCCGAAGCACAGACCTACGAGAACCTGCTGAGCGCCTGCCGCCGCGGAGGATCCAGCGTCCTCACCTCCACCACCGAACTGGGCGCCGCCGCCGGGGCGCACGCTTCGATCGCGCCGGCGAAGTTCGTCAGCCACTCCAACCCCACATTCGCCTTCGAGACCCGCTACATCGACGGCCAGGCACAGACCGTGGCCCTCATTGACGGCAAGCAGTCCTCCAGCAACCGCGGCGAGGCGGCACTGGCCCAGTCGATTCGCGACGCCGAACCGGTCGCCTCCCGTATCCCCCGCATGCGTGTTCAGTACGAGGACCGCGACTTCCTCTGCATGGAGCTTCCGCACCGCGCCTTCGACGGCCACTTCCGTGCCGCCACCCTGGAGGGCCGGCCCGCCACCCAGACCAATGTGTTCCAGGCGCTGCGCAACTGCACCCCCGCCGATTCCCGTGCGCTGCTCGAGACCTCCCCGATCAGCCTCGCCCTGGGTGCGTGGGACGCCACCCGCGCAAAAGACCAGGTGCGCATCCGCAGCTCGGTCACCGGCGAGATCATCGGCGTTCTCGCCGACCAGGAGGCCGAGGGGCGTGACCGCTACTCACTGCGCGGCGGTGCCCGCGTCGACCCGGTGGCCATGAGCGTCCAGCTGGACGGAGCCAGCATGGAACGCATCCTCGCCGATCAGGAGCACGACCTCAGTGCCAAAACCGTCGCGTCCCTGCGCTCCGAGATCAACAAGGCCAAGAAGGAGCCCGTCTCCGCCTCGTCACTGGGCCTTGGCGGCATCCCGCCGAGCCTCGATGCCCTGGGCGGGGTCGCCTGCTCCCGGATCATCCGCTCTTGGGTCCTCTCCTTCGCCTCCCTGCGCCAGCTGCGCTTCGGCGCGGGAGCCGAGGGTGACGCCGCCTGCCGCACCCTGCTCGCCGCACTCGACCTGGCAGTCGTCGCCCGAGCCGAGGAGGAGCTCTACCTGCGGGCGAACTGCGATCTCGTCGAGCTTTCCGAACCCGAGACCAAGCTGGACCTGCGCTTCGGCAAGTCTCAGCCGATCGACCCGATCACCGTCGACACCGCCGACGCCCTTCTCGAACGTGCCATGGACGAGGCCGAGGCCAAGGCCGGCATCCGGTGGCAGGGGCAGACTCTCGAGTTCATCGGCAATCCTGCGGTCCTGCGGGGCGCCGTCGACGAGTCTGAGGAAGAGGCCTGACCGATGACCCCGCTCGCCATCACCGCCCGGTTCCCCCTCGGGGTGTACGTCGGGCACCGTAGCGACGGCTCGCCGGACCCCTTCCCCGACCCGGCACGCCTGCACGCCGCACTCCTCAACGCCGCGGCCACCGGCTGCTCCGCTGTCGAAGACCCTGCCGGGCTGGGCCCGAGTCCCGAGTCCCTCGAGGCCCTGCGCTGGCTCGAGGAACACCCGCCGGAGGGCCTTTTCCTCCCCGAGCGCCGACCTCAGTCCGCCGACTCCTCCCGCATCATCTTCCGCAAGGAAGGCCTGGTCAACCCCAAGAAGTCAACCAACCACCGACGGGTGTCCGACGGCGTGAGCCTCAACGGTCCGATCGGATACCGCTGGTCGGAGGCCCCGGTAGCGGTCGCCGAGACCATCCGCCTGCTGTGCGCGGACGTCGCCGTCCTCGGAGAGACCGAGAGCGCCGTCGTCCTGAGCCACGAGGACTTCGAACCGAATCTCGTCCTCGACCGCGAGTCATCCATGTTCGCTCCGGGCGGGCATCCTGTCCGTGCTCCCGGGCCGGGCCGGACCGCCGGCCTCACCGCGGCCCACCGTGCGGCGAATCCCGGCAAAAACCCTGTCCAGAAAGCGACGAAGAGCGAGGTGACCCGCCCCGCCCCCGTCCCCGGCGACGGGCTGACCTCACTGCGTTACCGCAGCCCGGAGCCGCCTAAGCCCGAGACACCGTGGTCTCGCGTCCTGCTTCTCGAGCTCGGGGGCCCCGCACTCGCGCCGGAGGAGCGGATGGACTGGGCGGTGGCCTTCCACCGTGCGCTCATCGCCGCCATCGACGGACCGGTTCCGGCCATGGTCACAGGCGCTTACCCGAAGGGACAACCGCGTCCAGCCAACCAACTGGCCATCCAGTACATCCCCGCAGGCATGGCCTGCCACCACGGAATTGACGGCCACGGCCTGGCCTTGCTTGTGCCGACGGATGCAGCCGATGAGGATCTCGCCGCACTCGCCGGCGGCCTGGCGAACATCCGCAGCCTCTACTGCCGTCACGGTCGGCGCACGCTGCGTTTCCAGGGCGTCAGCGCCCCGGGAGACAGGTTCTGGGGTCCGGCCCCAGACGGCCACCGCCGGCTGTGGTCGCCTCTTCCCGTCGCCGTCACCGAGCACCGCAGCCCTAGGGCCACCGCCACCGGCGGCAAGCAGTGGGGCCTGCGGGAGGCCGGAGTGGTCTCGGTGGCCCACGTGTGGCGCGACGAGTTCCCCACCACCGCACGCGGTGACCGAAGGCTCATCGAGCTGCACGCCGCGGCATCGGCGCGCGGGGTGAAGGTCGGCGCCACGCGCCTCGTTCCTGGAGACTCCAACAGTTTCGTGCACAAGGCCTCGCCCCGGATGGTACCGCGGATGTGGAGCGGGCTGGTGGACCTGGGTGACCTCGCCCTGGACACCGCGATCACCGCGATCGGACAGTCACGGCACCTGGGCGGGGGCCTGCTGACGCCCGTCGACATACCCGAGGGCCTCTACCCGACGCTGATGGGAGATGACAATGACTGACTCCACCAATTTGTCTCTGTGGCATGGCGAATTCGGCGACTTCTTCGCGGCGCTCAATGACGGCCACGCTCCGTTCCGCTGGCAGGAGCGCCTGCTCGACGAGATTCTGACCGGGGGCGAATGGCCCGACCAGATTGTCGCGCCCACCGGCTCCGGTAAGTCCGCCGTCGTCGAGGTCCACGTATTCGCCAACGCGCTGGCCGCCGCCGGCGCCGCACCCCGCGTTCCGCGCCGCCTGTTCGCCGTGGTCAACCGGCGTGCGCTGGTGGACAACCAACACGACCGTGCCACCCGATGCGCAAAGCTGCTCGACGAGGCGCTCTCCGAAGACGCCCACCCCGGACCTTCCAGCGACGTCGTCACTCGGGTCGCTGCCCTGCTCAGAGGCCTGCGCACCCAACGCGCGACGGATCTCGACGACTCGGATGCGCAGGCCCCCTTGTTGGTCGGCCACATCCGTGGCGCGACCCGACCGGAGAACCCGACGCTCCTGGACCCGAGTGCTTGCGCGGTCGTGGCTGCGACGCCGGACATGTTCGGCTCGCGGATGCTTTTCCGAGCCTACGGCGCCACCCGATTGTCCCGGCCACGCGAGGCGGCGGTCATCGGGTATGACTCGGTGCTCGTCCTCGACGAGTCTCACCTCAACCGGCAGCTGTTACTCTCCGCGAGGCGCATCGCCGAGCTGGTCCACCGGGAAACCGACCTCGGGGTACCGGCACTCCAGGTCGTCGAGTCCACCGCCACGCCTTCCGGGGTCTCCGCCCGTCGTGTCGGGGTCTCCGCCGAAGACCTCGTCGACGGCGCCGACGAGGTGCTCAGTCGACGCGTCCGCGCCGCAAAACCCCTCGAGCTCGTCACCGATTCACGATGGAACGGCAAGAAGGCCACCGTCGCGTTGGCCAGGGCTTTCGCCGAGGAGATCGTGCGCGTGCGCGCGAGGGTGATACCCGGTACGGATCCGGACGGAACCTCGGCAAACAGCGCGGAGGCACAAGAGCTCCGGCCACACACGGTCGGCTGCATCGTCAACCACGTCGACACCGCCGTGGCTGTGGCCGCTCAGCTGTCGAAGCTGGACAAGTCACTCAACGTGCAGGTCCTCGTCGGCCGGATGCGCCCCTGGGACCTCCGACAGCTACGGAACGGCAAGCACCATGACCTGTTCACCCTTCGCGGTGACGCCACTGTTGATGTGCTGGTGGCCACCCAGACCCTCGAGGTCGGCGTGGACATCGATCTCGCCGGACTGGTCACCGAACTGGCGCCCGCCGATTCGCTCGCGCAGCGCTTCGGCCGCGTCAACAGACTCGGGATGCGCGAGTCCTCACCCGTGCGTGTCATCGTCCCCGAAAAGCTGCCCAAGAAGGTGGACCTGCCCTACGTCCGCGAGGACCTGAGTGCAGGTCTCCGCTGGTTGCACGAGCTCCGCGACCTCGGCGCCGGTGTCAGCCCCGAGGCGCTCGCTTCGGTCCCACAACCACCGGCTACCCCCCGTCGGCTTCTCTTCCAGCGCCCCGAGCACGCGGATCTCTTCCGCTGGGCACGCACCGGCGATGCACTCTTCGCCGACGACGACCTCGAGATCTGGCTGCGCGATGATCTCACGGCTGACATCGCGCAGGTCGGCATCGTGGTCCGCGACCTGCTGCCACGCGAGGATTCGACCGGTGCTCTCCAGATCTTGCGGGCACTCCCTCCACTGGAGGACGAGGCTTTCCCCGCCAACATTTCGGTGGCCCGCAGGATTCTCGCCGGAATCATCACCCCACGAAATACCGGTCACGCGCCGACAGCCCCGCCGCGCGCCTTCATTGTGCGCGAGGACACCGTGACGCTTGCCGACGCCGCGCATCCCCCCGCCTTGCGTCCGGGTGACACCGTGGTGCTGGACCGCGGGCACAGGTTCACCACCCGTGGAATCGTGGTCGACAATCCGCAAGACCGCACTTCCCCCGTTCCTGTTCCGGACATCGGCGGCCGGGTACTCGTCGACACGGATGCGGTACCCGAGCCTGCTGAGCTCGACGTTCCGGTGCGAAGCCTGCTCCGCGCCTTCGTGGGGCTCAGTTCCGAGGAAGCCACCCGGCTCCTCGCCGAGCACGGCATGGAGGGCACAGTGGTTCTTCCGCCCCATGATGAGACGATCCGTCAGCTGCCCTGGGCCGCCGTGGTGCAGAAGCCCGAGTCCTTCGACTCTCCGGTGTACCAGCGGTGGACGCCGTCGTCTGAGCCGGTGACCTTGGCCGCTCACAACTCGGACGTCGCCGGACGTGCCGAAGAAATTGCCGCGGCCGTCGGCTTGATCTCCGATTACGCCCGAAGGGTGAGTCTGGCCGGGCTCCACCACGATGACGGCAAGGTCGACGCCCGTTTCCAGCGGCTGCTTGGTAACAGCGGTGCGACCGGCCGAGGCGACGACGCGGAGGAGGATGCGCCGGTGCCACTCGCCAAGAGTCACGGCCCCCGAGCCCGTGCTGCACGGAGATCCGTCTCCGGGCTGCCCACCGGCTGGCGTCACGAGCAGCTCTCCGCGGCGCTTTTCGCCGCCGAGGCCAGCGGTTCAGGCGGCCAGGTCGACCGGCTCGTCCTGAGGCTAGTCGGCACCAGCCACGGCCACGGTCGCCGAGGCTTCCCGCATGTTGGCGGCGAACTCATCGAGGCGTCGAACCCCGCCTCAGCGGTAGCGACCGAGCTGTTCACCGCCGGCGAGTGGGACCGGTTGGTCGAGGACACCGAACGGTCCACCGGCGTCTACGCCACCGCATACCTCGAGGAGCTGCTCCGCGCCGCCGATAACCAGATTTCCCGGGAGGGACGATAATGAAAGCGTTTTTTATGGGTGGTTCCGTGCGCTCTGCCCTGACCCACTTCGCCCTGTACGGTCTCGCCGACATCATCGAGCAGGCCGGC
Organism: Corynebacterium sp. MSK006; assembly: GCF_030232385.1. Classification (NCBI taxonomy): domain Bacteria; kingdom Bacillati; phylum Actinomycetota; class Actinomycetes; order Mycobacteriales; family Corynebacteriaceae; genus Corynebacterium; species Corynebacterium sp. MSK006. The sequence continues at coordinate 119,101 of NZ_JASPJZ010000004.1, read as the reverse complement.
GGACAGGCACGGCTCGGCTGGACCGACGAAGGACAACCCCGAGGTCGCGTGCTGAGCTCACTTGACGCAGAGGAGATCGCGACGGCGGTTCTCACAATCGCACGTCGTGACCGGGACGCCACCTGGGTCAACGCGGACGTCGACACCGGCGGACGCGTGCCAGTAGCCGCATTCTCACCCCGCGTCAAGACCCCTTCGGTGACTGACCGCCCCGGATGGCGAAGGCTCCAGCGCACGCGCCACGCAGCGCTGGACGAGCTCGACGTCGTCAATGCCGCATCGACACTGCGGTTGATCGACGCACTCGGTGAGCCCTCACACTGGCACATGGGACAGCAGAACCTGGAACCTGACCGGGGTGCGTCCCGATGGGAGATGAAGACGCGCAACCGCGGTGAGGAGTTCATCTCCCACCGTTACCGCCCGCTATGCCACGAGGTTGCGGATTGGCCTACTGAGCACATCATCCAAGGTCTCACGGGGGAAAAACTGCGGGATCCGCTAGGCAAGGACAGGGACACCTCACGCAGCTCGTCGGGCTTGACCACCCCCGGGCCGGCGGATAACGCCATGGTCTACTGCGCGCTGCGCGGAATCGCGCAGTTCCCCCTCGGGCACCGCGGTACCGCCGGCAGGTGGGGTACTCCTGTCAATGCGACCCCCGGCGTCTGGCCCAACGAGGTCACCCATCCTCGGAACATGGCCCTGCCCGCCCTCGTTGGCGAGGTCACTCCGGCACGGCTGCGCGCGATCCTCGTCTCCGCGCAGATGGACCTGGTGCACCGCGATCTGGTCAGGCCTCCCCGGGATGCCCCCGGTGAGTCAGCGGACGCGGATCGTACGGACCCCGCGTTGGTCGCGGCGGCGCGCGCATGGCTCCGGCAACGGCGTGTACCGGCAGTGATCGTGTTCCCGATCCTTAAGACGGGCAGCGGCAACGCTCCTGAACGTCAGGTTCAGTCCGGAAAGGTCCACGTGCTGTGACTGCCCCAGAGTCATCAGTGGAGGTCGGTGTCCCGGAGCCTCCGCTCCCGATCAGCCTCGTGGCTCACACCGTGTTCTGTCCGCGCCGCGCCTGGTTGGAAGCCGCCGGAGAGCGCAGCGACCATGTCCAGATTCAGGCGGGGAAACAGGCTCACCGCCGAGTCGATTCTCCCTCGGAGTCTCGGCCGGACGGGTTACGCAGCATGAACATCCACTCAGATGCCCACGGTCTGGTGGGCCGGACAGACGTCGTCACCGTTACCGGCGGCGGAGTTGAGGTCACAGAGTACAAGGCGACACCGACAAGAAAAACGCCCACGGTGACGGACGCGATGGTCGTCCAGCTCGCACTTCAAGGGCTTTGCCTTACAGAGGACGGGCAGCGCGTTGACGGACACCGGGTGTATTTCCCGGACAGCAACAAGTCGGTGTCAGTGGACATCGGTGCCGAGGAGATCGCGAACGCATTAAGCTACGTGCGGCAAACCAGAAAGATCTGCAACTCCGTGCAGGCCCCGGAACCGTTGGAGGATGATCCGCGGTGTACCGCTTGTTCGCACGCCGGGGTCTGCCTACCGGACGAGCGCAGGTTGCACACTGTGAGGCGGAGGATCCGGGTAGCCGATCCAGACGGGCAGGTCCTGCACGTGGCAACGCCGGGTGCACGCCTGAGTACACGACAGGGACGGGTGTTAATCAGCGTGCGGGGCGAAAGGCAAGCAACCGTTCCACTCGAGCGGGTCAACGGGCTGGTCCTGCACGGAAACGTCGATGTGTCGAGTGCACTGCTACGCAATCTCATGTGGCAGCGGATCACAGTGGTGTGGTGCTCGAGTTCCGGCAGAGTTTACGGATGGAACCAGCCAGGCGACGGGCCCAACGGTGCCGCACGCGTCCAACAGCACGTGGCATCTGCTCACGGGAGGGTGGATCTCGCGCGCGAGTTCATTGCCGGCAAGATTGCTGGCCAGGCGACACTTCTCCGACGCAACGCCGACCCATCTCAACCTGCCGCCGTGGCCAGCATGCGGGAATTGCAACGGATCGCCGCTGCTTCTACCTCTCGACAGGAGATTTTCGGTGTCGAGGGTTCGGCGGCCGCCTTGTATTTCGGTCACTTCGCCACCATGCTGCGCGGTACTCACCGGGGATGGTTTACCAAACGCTGGCCTGGACGTTCCGGCAGAGGCGCAACGGATCCACTGAACTCAGCCCTCAATTACACCTACGCCTTGCTGACGGCTGAGGCGGTGAAGGCCCTGATCGCGTGCGGCTTGGATCCGCATGCAGGATTTCTGCATTCCAGCAGCCGAAACAAGCCAGCTCTGGCCCTCGACTTGATGGAGGAGTTTCGCGCAGTAATTGCAGACTCGTGTGTGATCAGTTGCATTAACCGGGGTGCGCTTACTCCATCGAGTTTTTCGGAGGTCACCGGTACCCCTCGACTCACCCCAGAGGGGAGAAAGGCTCTGATCAGGGTCTTTGAGAACCGGATGAACACCGAATTCACCCACCCGACATTCGGATACAGAGTTTCCTGGAGGCGTGCGCTCGAGGTGCAAGCCCGCTTGGTTCTCGGTTGCCTTGACGGAACGCAGGAGCACTATGTGGCGGTGAAGACACGTTGAGCCGGAACGACGCGCGCAGAACACTCATCGCCTATGACGTTCCCAATGACAGGAGACGTACCCGGCTCGCAGATGCTCTGGGAAGCTACGGAGACCGGATTCAGTACAGCGTATTCGTAGTGGACATCAGTCCGGCGCGCCTGCTTCGGCTGGAGGACGCCATAAGGGGAATTATCGATGGAGAGGAGGACTCAGTGTTGTTCTGCGATCTCGGTAGGGTTGCGGATCTTGAAGAGCACAGGCGCCGATTCAGGTTCCTCGGCCAATCGAGAGAACCGACGCCGGACGGCCCATTAGTGTTCTGATTGGGTGGCCGTGAATTCCGATCAGCGAGCACCCACCTAATCCGACAATCTCGCGTGTCGCTCGCGAACTGTCTGCCCAGCTCACAAAGGTGGACCATGGCGAGGACTCAGGTGACCGCTTCGTTACGACCATCGAGGAATCCGTCACTCGCGGAACACCTGGTACGCTGCTACTCAGGGCGCTGTTTTATCCCGTGCTATCGCTGCAGCAATCTGCTGCAGCCCTTCATTGAGGCGCCCTCAATGTCCACAAGGACGACTTCAAGGACGAATCGCTGCAGCAATCTGCTGCAGCCCTTCATTGAGGCGCGATCAGTCTGCTGTGTGAGGAGACGGACCGGTATCGCTGCAGCAATCTGCTGCAGCCCTTCATTGAGGCCCGACGCCGAAGAGGCAGCCTGCGACGCCGCCGAATCGCTGCAGCAATCTGCTGCAGCCCTTCATTGAGGCGCGGAAGCCAACGCCCGCAGTGCTCGAAGCGCTCGATCGCTGCAGCAATCTGCTGCAGCCCTTCATTGAGGCGATAGTCACTCCGTGGCACTAGTCAAGTCCATCCGATCGCTGCAGCAATCTGCTGCAGCCCTTCATTGAGGCTGTTCTTAATTCCTTTGTCGGCGTCCCGGCAATGGACATCGCTGCAGCAATCTGCTGCAGCCCTTCATTGAGGCTGGCACCCCACAGAAAGGACCCCCTGTGCCTGACATATCGCTGCAGCAATCTGCTGCAGCCCTTCATTGAGGCGCACCGTAGAACGCGCACTGCACTACCCGCCCGACATCGCTGCAGCAATCTGCTGCAGCCCTTCATTGAGGCTCGTCCTCCCACGATGCGGTGTCGCGGCCGTGGACTCCGATCGCTGCAGCAATCTGCTGCAGCCCTTCTTCACAAACTCATGGAACCGCCGAGGACGGTAGCGTTCAGCGTCACTTTGACGTCGCCGACCGTAGCTCGCGCCAACCCACGTCCCGGGCCCGCCAACCCCCTACACCTGATCACGCGGCATGATGTGGATGCGGTCGATGTTGACGTGCGCCGGCAGCGAGGCCACCCAGCGCACGGCCTCGGCGATGTCCTCCGGGCCCAGGTTGACGTGGCCCTCGTAGACCGCGTCGGCCTTGTCCTGGTCGCCCTTGAAACGCACCAGCGAGAAGTCCGTCTTCACCCGGCCCGGGTCGATCTCGGTGACACGGATGTTCGTGCCCTCGGTGGCCTCCTCGATGCGCTGCACGCGCGTCATGGCGCGCAGGCCGAACTTGGCCGCGTTGTAACCGGCGCCGCCCGCGTACGGGTTGAGCGCGGCGACCGAGGCCATGTTGACGATCAGCCCTTCAGACTCGACGAGCTTGTCACGCAGCGCCAGGGTGACGCGCAGGGTGCCGAGCACGTTCGTCTCGTACATCCACTTCCAGTCCTCGAGGTCGGCCTTCTTGACCGGGTCGAGGCCCTTGGCACCGCCGGCGTTGTTGACCAGCAGGTCCACCCGTTCGATCTGGGCGGCGAACTCGGCGACCGAGTCGTCGTCGGTGACGTCCAGGCGCACCGCCTCACCCCCGATCTGCGCGGCGATCTTCTCCAGGCGGTCCACGCGGCGCGCGGCGACGATCACGTGCCAGCCGTCGCCGGCCAGCGCACGCGCGGTCGCCTCGCCGATGCCGGAGGAGCCGCCGGTGACCACGGCGACCTTCTGGTTGTCCTGTGCAATCTCTTTGTCAGCCATAGGACCATTCTGGCAGCGCCGCCCGCGCCTCGCAGACGGATCCCGCCCCGCCCCCACATCCGGGGCAAGCCACACTTACCCCGGGCTGTGCCCCTCCCGGACCGCCGCCGACCCAGTCGCGGCCCACCCGTTTCCAGCCCCGGCACCACCCCACGCCCTAGTAGTCCACCTGCCGGATCGTGATGTTGATGCGCCCCTCCTTCAGTCCCGCGTGCGCGGGCGCGGTACCGTCCTCGACCTGCGTGATGCCGTGGTAGGCCCGGCGCGCTGGCCCGCCGAAGACGACGGCGTCGCCGCTGATCAGCGGCACGTCCACGAAGGGGCCGGTGCGTTCCTCGGCGCGCCCGAGCCGGAAGAGCGCGGTGTCGCCGATCGACAGCGAGACCACGGGTGCGTCGGCGACCTCGTCGGCGTCGACGTGCAGGCCCATCCGCGAGCCCGGCGGGTAGTAGTTGACCAGCGCGACCTCGGCGCGCATGCGCCCCGCCCAGGGCGCCAACGCCGCGGAGCGCTCGCCCGCGACGACCAGCACGGCGTCGACAATCTCCTGGTAGTTCGCCGGGATCTCCGGTACGGGCACGCCCTCGAACTCGCGCACGTAGCGGTACGGATTGGTCGCCCAGTGCCGCCCGAGCGAGAGGATGTGCACGCTCATCTGCCCGGTGCGCGTGCGCGGGCGCGCCATGGCCACCGGCGTTCCGGCCACCGAGCGGGCGATCTCGCGCGCCTGCGTGACCAGCCCCGACTGCTGCCACGCGCCGAGAAAGCCCGGCAGGTGCACCGCGCCCGGGGCGAGTTCACGGGGCGGGCGGGGCAGGCCGGCGGCGTCGAAAAGCGTGGGCACGGGCACTCACCTCCTGGCACGATGGGGCCATGTCCGGATTCGACGCCCCAGCCTATTCCTCCATGGACCGGATGCGCTCCGGCGCCTGGTACCTCACCCACGGCGGGGACATCGCCGCCGAACAGCACCGCACCGCCGAGCTCATGCACGAATTCAATGAGCTGGCCAACACCGACCTCGAGCGCGGCCGCGCGATCATCCGCGAGGTCACCCACGCCGAGCACGCCGAGGCCACGCTCTTCGCGCCCGCGCGCATCGAGTTCGGCGAGAACGTCCACCTGGGCCGCGGGGTCTTCATCAACTTCGGCGTCACGATCCTCTCCTCGGCGGAGGTCACCGTCGGCGACCGCGCCATGATCGGGCCGAACTGCCAGCTGATCACGCCCACGCACCCGACTGACGACGTCGCGATGCGCCGCGGCGGCTGGGAACGTGCGGCGCCGGTGCGCCTCGGCGCCGACGTGTGGCTCGGCGCGGGGGTGACCGTGCTGCCGGGCGTGGAGATTGGCGACGGGACCACCGTGGGTGCGGGATCCACGGTGACGCGTTCCCTCCCGGAAAATTGCATTGCCGTCGGCACGCCGGCCCGCGTGATCCGTGAGTGCGACCCGGAGCGCCGGGAGCGCGGGCAGCTCGACGAGGGCAGCCCGGTCGAGCCCTTCGCCTGAGCCGCGGCGGTGGCGCCGGGGACCGCGCTGAGGCAGGCACGGCGAGCAACGCGCTGAGGCGGGCGCGGCGACCCGGCCACGCGGGGCGACCCGCCATTGTCGATTGGCCAACTTTCGCGATCTGAGGTACGGCCCCGGCTACATAGTCCCACTCCACCCCGCCGGCCCGGGCGGCGGGGCCGGAAGGCGCATATACCCTCCCGGGGTACCGGCGTTTCCGCAGTTCACAGACTCGATACAGAAATCGTTCAATCTTCTCCCACAAGGTTCCCGGGAGACGGTACGCTACCCCCGGCGATGGTTGACGCATCCCTGATCGGGCAGGCAAGGTAACGGATAAGACCGCCGCAGATGAAACAGGCACCCCCGGATTAGGGTTTTTGTTTCACGGGTTATGAACGATCTTCATTCCGCCAGCGACGCGACTATCAGGGGGAATGGTCTTACCTACGCCGGCGAAACGTGCACGGGAAGGTAAAACTTTCGTCGATAAAGCGGTTGCGGGGCGGCGGGCCCGGCGTCACCATTCACAGCGGCCCGTGGGACGCTGTTCAGCTCCCTCGGATTCGATTTTCATTCCCGGCGTGGCTCCGCCCCCGGTATCTCTCCCCGCAACACCTCTCACACCAGGAGAAAATTCAATGAAGCTCACCCGTCGCGTCTGCACGTGGCTGGCTGCCGCCTCCGTCGCGGCCACGGGCATCATCGCCCCGACCGCCGGTGCCGACACCTTCCACGAGACCTACCCCGAGACCCCCGCCCTGAACCCGGACCTGCCGATCGTCCACACCACGCACGGCTCCGACCACATCAAGGCCAACATCCTCAACCCGCGCCCCGTGTGCAACTCCGGTGAGGACTACCGCACCGTGGTCTACAAGGTCACCGACAACTTCTCGCCGGCCGGCACCATCTCGGCGACGAACAAGACGAAGAACGACATCCCGCTGACCCAGAACCTGTCGAAGTCGCAGACCGTCTCCCTGTCCATCAAGGGCGACCGCACCGACCAGACCTCCATCAACCTCGGCGGCTCCCACAGCCAGGACGGCACTGAGGGCTCCATCGGCATCGCCAAGACCATCACCGAGCAGATCGGCGGCGAGTTCTCCTACTCCCTGACCTGGGATGCCGGTCAGCAGATCGGGCCGTACGACGTCCCCGCCGGCCACACCGGTGAGGCCACCTACGGCTTCCGCACCATCAACCTGGACGGCACCCAGCAGTACTGCCGCCCGAACGGCACCTGGTCCACCCCGACCCCGTGGCGCGTCTTCGCCCCGATGAAGAACGAGGTCGAGGTCAAGCTGTACAAGAACGCCTCCGACTCCTGGATGGGCACCGCCCACGAGGTCGAGGAGGACGAGGCCGTCGACGAGTCCACCCAGACCGAGGACATCATCGACGACACCCTGACCGACGAGGTCGCCGAGGCCGACGCCGACGCCGTGGCCACCGACGAGGACACCGAGGTCGACCCGGAGGTCGACACCTCCGTCGCCGACCCGGAGGTCGAGGACGGCACCGACGCCGAGCCGGAGATCGAGCCGGAGACCGCCACCGACCCGGAGGGCGACCTGCCCGCCGACGGTGAGACCGTGCTGGACGAGGACGAGGCCACCGACGAGGAGGCCACCGAGGACGAGGCCACCGACGAGGAGGCCACCGAGGACGAGGCCAAGGCCGACTACGACCTGGAGCCCTACTTCACCGTGGCCGCCGGCAAGTCCGCCGGCTTCGCCGGCCTGGTCGCCCTGCGCGTCAAGAACGTCGGCGACAAGCGCTACTTCCAGGACAACATGGCCACCCGCTTCCGCATCGACGTCCACACCGCCGAGGGCCCCGAGGGCGTCGACCGCCTGATCACCCCGGGCTGGTTCAACGGTGCCTACACCCGCGACCTGGGCTTCGACGCCGAGAAGGGTGTCCGCTCCTTCGAGGTCACCCTGTCCAACCCGATCAACTCGGGTGACACCGCCCTGGTGGCCAACCTGAACTTCGGCGACGGCCTGACCAAGGAGGGTCGCCTGAAGAACTACATCACGGTCACCCAGACCGGCCGCATCGACGGTGACGAGACCACGTCCAACGACCAGGACGTCGACTCCCGCGAGCACACCTTCGATCACATGGGCCGCCAGAACAAGGGCATCTTCTAAGAGACAACAGCCCTGCTGCGCGACAGACCGGGCGTCCCGCCACCACGGCGGGGCGCCCGGTTTTTCCGTGTGCGCAGCTACCCTGGGATAAACCATGAACATCCCCGCCAGCCCCTTCGACCTCGACGCCATCGGCGCGGGTCTGCCCGTCGCCGGCGCGCTGCCGGAGATCGCCGAGGCCCTCGAGGCCCACCGCCGCGCCGTGGTCGAGGCCCCGCCCGGCACCGGCAAGACCACGCTGGTCCCGCCGCTGGTCGCCGACCTGCTCGCCCGCCGCGCCGCGAACGCAGCGGCCGACGGCACCAGGAACGGCGCCGCCCCGCTCAAGACCATCGTCACCGCGCCGCGGCGCGTGGCCGTGCGCGCCGCCGCCCGCCGCCTGCGCCACCTCTCCGGCAACGCCGGGGCCGTCGGCCACCGCGTGCGCGGCGACTCCCGGGCGGGCTCGGCCGTCGAGTTCGTCACACCGGCGGTGCTGGTGCGCATGCTGCTCTCCGACCCCGAGCTGACCGGGGTCGGCGCCGTGGTCATCGACGAGGTCCACGAGCGCCAGCTCGACACCGACCTCGCGCTGGCCTTCTCCGCGGAGCTGGCCGCCCTGCGCGAGGACCTCGACCTGGTCGTCATGTCCGCCACCCTGGACACCACGCGCTTCTCCGAGCTGCTCGGCGAGGCCCCGGTCGTCTCCACCCCGGCGGTGACCCACCCACTCGAGACCAGCTACCACCCGCACCCCGGGCGCATGGCCGCCGACCGGCGCTCCCGCGACGCCTTCTGGGCCCACCTCGCCGCGCTGGCGGACAAGGCCGTCGAGAAGTCCGGGCGCTCCGCGCTGGTCTTCGTGCCCGGCGCCCGCGAGGTCGAGCAGACCGTCGCCGCCTGCCGCACCCGGGCGCTGCCCCTGCACGGCCGCCTCGAGCGCGCCGCCCAGGACGCCGCCCTCGACGGCACGGGCCCGGCGCGCGTGGTCGTCTCCACCGCCGTCGCCGAGTCCTCCGTCACCGTGCCCGGCGTGCGCACCGTCGTCGACTCCGGGCTCTCGCGCGTACCGCGCCGCGACTCCGGGCGCGGCATGTCCGGCCTGGTCACGGTCTCGGAGGCGCGCTCGACGGCCGAGCAGCGCGCCGGCCGCGCCGGCCGTGAGGGTCCCGGCACCGTGCTGCGCGCCTTCACCTCCGACGACCTGCGCCACTTCGACGCCCACGTCACCCCCGAGATCGACACCGCCGACCTGACCCAGGCCGCGCTCTGGATGGCCTGCTGGGGCACCCCGCGCGGCGAGGGCCTCGCCCTGGTCAGCGAGCCGCAGCCGGCCGCCACCGCCGCCGCCGAGGAGACCCTGCGCGCCCTACACGCCGTCGACGCCGAGGGGCGGCCCACCGAACTCGGCCGTCGGCTCGCCGACCTGCCGCTCGACCCGCGCCTGGGCCGTGCGCTGCTGGCCGCCGGGCCGTCGGCGGCCGAGGTGCTCGCCGCGCTTTCCGACGGCGCGTCCGGCGACCTGGGGCGCGCGAGCGCACCGTCGCGGGAGGTCGCCCGCCTGCGCTCGGTCGCGACGCGCACCGGTACCGGGACGGGGCACCGCGCGACGTCGGCAAGCGACGGGGTGGCCGTGGGCCTGGCCTTCCCCGAGCGCATCGCCCGCCGCGAGCGCGACGGGGAGTACCTGCTGGCCTCGGGCACGCGCGCCGTGCTGCCCGGGGACACCGGGCTGAGCGGGGCGGAGTGGCTGGCCGTCGGCGAGGTCACCCGCTCCGGCACTCCGGGACGGGCCGGGCGCGCGGGCGCGACGATCCGCTCGGCGGCGCGCATCGACGAGGCCGACGCCCTGGAGATCATCGGGGTGACCGAGGAGCTGCGCGCCGACTTCGCCGGCGGGAGGCTGCGCGGGCGGGCGGTGCGCCGGGCCGGGGCCATCGAGCTCGCGGTCACCCCGACCACCGTGCCGCCGGAGCGGGCCGCCGAGGCCGTCGCCGCCGCGGTGCGCGAGGAGGGCACCGGCATGTTCCGCCTCGGCGAGAAGGCCGCCGCCCTGCGCGACCGGCTGGCCTTCCTGCACGAGCGGGTCGGCGAGCCGTGGCCCGACCCGGAGACCGCGGAGCCGGAGGTGTGGCTGGCCCCGGAGATCCAGAAGGCCGCCCACGGCACCCCGCCGGGCTCGATCGACCTCTTCGACGCCCTGCAGCGCCTGCTGCCCTGGCCCGAGGCGACCCGCATGGACGAGCTCGCACCCCGGCGCCTCGCGGTGCCCAGCGGCTCGCACCCGCGGGTGGACTACTCCACCGGTCGGCCCGTGGTGAGCGTCAAGCTGCAGGAGTGCTTCGGGCTGGCGGAGTCGCCCCGGTTCGCCGGGGTGCCCGTGCAGTTCCGGCTGCTCTCGCCGGCCGGGCGCGACCTGGCCGTCACCGACGACCTGGAGAGCTTCTGGTCCGGGCCGTACGCACAGGTGCGCGCCGAGATGCGCGGGCGCTACCCGAAGCACCCGTGGCCGGAGGACCCGTGGTCGGCGACGGCGACCGCGCGCACGAAGAAGCGGATGTGAGCCGCGCGCGGCGGGCGCGGTAAGCGGGCGCGGCCGGGTGAGTGCCCCGCGTGGGCCCCAATCTCTCAGCCCCACTGCTGCCAGGCGAGGTAGCCGCCCATGACCACCACGACCACCAGCAGCGCGGCGCGCAGGAAGCGGGTGCCGCCGGCGATGACGGTGCGCGCGCCGACGACGTTGGCCGCCGCGAGCACCAGCGCCAGGCCCCGGCGCGCACGCCCGGGCAAGGGTCGCTTGTCAGTAAGCCGAAGCCGGGGGTGCAGGGCCCCGGCGCGCACGCCCGGGCAAGGGAGCCGAGGTCTCCCGGCCCAGGGAGGGGTTGGTCGCCACGACGAGGCCTGCGGCCAGCATGAGCACGATGACCAGCAGGAGCATCACCTCGGCGGGCACCGGCGAGGTCGTCGCCGCCCCTGCCATCGCGCAGACGACGGCCACGGGCAGGTGGTAGCGCAGCAGGTGCACGGGCGGGCGGGCCTTGCACATCAGCGTCACCGCCGCCGAGCCGCTGCCGCAGATGACGGCGACCTTGTTGGTGGCCACCGCGACCGCCGGGGCGAGTTCCGGGGCGACGGCCATGATCAGCGGGATGAGGATCAGGCCCCCGCCGCCGACGACGGCGTCGGCCCAGCCGGCCACGAGCGCGCCGCCCGCGAGCACGGTCAGCGCCTCCGCCGAGAGTCCGAGGAAGAGCACGCGCGGGTCTCCTCTCGCTGATCATCCCGCGTCCTGTCTGGGGCGGGCGTCCCGCATCCTGTCGCACGGGATGTGCCCCGCCCTTTCAGCCTAGGCCCGGTGGGTGACCCACTAGGATCGGGAGCGCACCCCGCAGCCACGAAGGAGAGGATACCCGCACGTCCGATGGCTCTCACCCGCCCCGACAGTCCCTTGCGCTGGCTGTTCGTCGTGCCGGCCTCGATCGGGCTGGGCTGGCTCTTCGACCGCTGGAACGTGCCCGCCGGCTGGATTCTGGCCGCCATCGTCGTCTCCGGCACCGTGGCACTCGGTACCGGGCATGACCTGCAGGTCAACAAGTACTACCGGCGCTTCGGCCGCGGCATCATCGGCATCCTGGCCGCGATGCCGATCGTGGGTGTCTCCCTAGGCGAGATCGCCGGCACCCTGATCCCCGCCGCCGTCTTCGGGGCGGTGACCGTGGGCGCCGGGGTGGGCGGCGGCATCCTGCTGGGCCGCTCGGAGAAGGAGATCTCCACCGAGACCGCGATGCTGTCGATGCTGCCCGGCGGGGCGTCGACCATGCCCGCGCTGGCCGACGAGATCGGCGCGGACTACCGCTACGTCGCCCTCGTGCAGTACCTGCGCCTGCTCATCGTCTCGGTCACCCTGCCGGCCGTCGCGCACCTGCTGACACCGCCGGCCGAGGCCGGCCACGCCATCGGCGCCGACTTCCACTTCAACCTGCTGGCCGCCGTGATCATCGTCGCCGCCGCCATGTTCGGCGACCCCATCGGCCAGAAGCTGAAGATCCCGGCCGCCGGGGTGCTCTGCCCGATGCTGCTGGCCGTGATCGGCAGCTGGGTCACCCCGGACTCGATCAGCTTCGAGCCGCCGATGGTCTTCGCGGTCATGGCGTTCCTGTCCATCGGCTGGATCGCCGGCGGCGCGCTGTCGGTGCCGACGCTGAAGCTCTTCGCCCGTCAGCTGCCGGTGACGGTGGCCTACATCTTCTTCATGATGGCCGTCTGCGCCGGCGCGGGTGTCCTCGCCGCGCTGTGGACGGGGGTCACCCACTTCGAGGGCTACCTGGCCACCACGCCCGGCGCGCTCGAGACGGTCCTCGCGCTCTCCGCAGAGGGCGGGGCGGGCTCCGAGGTGATCACCTTCCAGATCCTGCGCCTGGTCGCGGTGCTGCTGCTGGCGGCCTGGCTGCCGCAGATCCTCCGCATCATGCGCAGATAGCTCACCGGGCGGGTCGCTCAGTCCAGCAGATCCTCGCGCAGCACGGACATCGGGATCGAGCCGCGGCGCAGCGCCTCGTTGTGGAACTGGCCCAGCGTCATGCCCTGATCGAGGGCGTCGTCGCGCAGCTCGCGCCACATGCGCTCGCCGAGCGCGTAGGCCGAGCCCTGGCCGGGCCAGCCGAGCAAGCGGTCGAGCTCGAAGACCAGGTTCGGCTCGGCCATCGCGGTGTTCTCGCGCAGGAAGGTCTTGGCGTAGGAGGAGTCCCACACCCCGCCGTCCGGCGTCTTCTTGCCCAGGTGCACGCCGATGTCCAGCGCCACGCGCGCGGCGCGCAGACGTTGGGCGTCGAGAAGCCCCATGCGGAAGCCGGGGTCGTCGCAGTAGCCCAGGTCGGCCATGAGCTGCTCGGCGTAGAGCGCCCAGCCCTCGCCGTGGCCGGCGATCCAGGTCACCGAGCGGCGCCACAGGTTCAGCGAGGACTCCGCCAGGCCGATGCCGATCTGCAGGTGGTGGCCGGGCACGCCCTCGTGGAAGACGGTCGAGAGCTCCTGCCACATGTGGAAGGTCTTCTGCTCCTCCGGCACCGACCACCACATCCGGCCGGGGCGGGCGAAGTCGTCGGACGGCGGGGTGTAGAAGATGCCGCCGGTGCCGGCCGGGTCGATGCGGCACTCGATGGTCTTGATCTCGTCGGGCACGTCGACCTCGGTGCCGTCGAGGTGCACAATGGCCTGGTCGGCCACGCCCTGCATCCACTCCTGGAGCGCCCCGGTGCCGTTGATCGTGTAGTGCTCGTCCTGGTTGAGCTGGTGCATCGCCTGGCGCACGGTGGTGCCGGCGCCATAGAGCTCGGCGGCGACACCCTCCTGGCGGGCGCGCAGCTCCGCGATGCGCTCGAGCGACCAGGTGTAGGCCTCGTCGAGGTCGACCACGTCGCCGAGGTGGTCGTGGGAGAACAGCTCGAAGCGGTCGCGGCCCACCGCGTCCGAGTGCGGGGCGACCGGGGCGAGGTGCTCGTTGAGCCAGTCGGCGAACTCACCGAAGGCCTCCTTGGCGGCCGCGACCTCACGCGAGTCGGGGTCCAGGCCCAGGCCCTCGAAGACGGAGCCGGTCTCCGCCAGCTCCTCGCACTGGGTGTTGACGGCGTCGACCTGGCGCAGCGGGGCGACCAGGCCGTGACCGGCGGCCTCGTCCAGCGAGGCGCGGTAGCCCTCGAGGGCGGCGGGCACCTTGGCCAGGCGCGCGCGCACGGCCTCGAGGTCCTCGGCCGTCTCGTGCGGCATGAGCAGGAAGGAGTCGCGGATCGTCTGCACGGGCGACTCGATGACGTTGAGGTCGCGCAGGTCCTCGGCGTGGTGGTGGCGGTCGAGGAAGACACCCAGACGGTCGCGCAGCGCGGCGGCGGTGACCTGGTCGACGTCGTCGAAGTCGTCCTCGTCGTCGGAGCTGTCGGTGGCCTCGTCGAAGGCGTCGACGTCCATGACCATCTCGCGGGTCCGCTCGCCCAGGGCGTCGTAGTACTCCGGGGAGAAGTCCTGCAGCTCACCGTCGTGGCCGGGCAGGCCCCACTCGGTGGCCCACGTCGGAGACAGCTCCGCGAGGTCGGCCACGAACGCCTCACAGGCGGCGTCGAGCAGGGAAGGCTCCCGGGATGCCTCGTCCGAGGAGCTCAGCGCAGTCGGAGAACTCATAAGCGGACAGTCTAGCCCCCAGCCCCGGAGCGGGGCCACCCGTGGAAAAATTACGGCTGACCTGGAATTTCCGGCGCCTTTCCCGCGCGCGCCCGCGCGGGCGCCGGTAGCCTCGGAGTCACAGCGAAGAGATAGAGGAGCAACCGGTGCACCACTCAGACACCCTCGACGCGGACATCGCGCGCGCCGCGGAGCTCATCGCCGCGGCCGCCGGGACGCACTCCGACGCGGCCGACGCGGCCGCCGCCGACCCCCACCACGACCTGCGCGTCGAGGTCTTCACCGGGGCCGGCATGTCCGCCGACTCCGGCCTGGACACCTTCCGCGACGCGGGCACCGGCCTGTGGGAGAACGTCGACCCCACCGCGCTGGCCAGCATCGACGCCTGGGCGCGCGACCCGGAGCCCATGTGGGCCTGGTACCTGTGGCGCGCACGCAAGTCGCTGGACGCCGAGCCCAACGCCGGGCACCTGGCCGTCGCCGACTGGCAGGCCGAGGGCCCCGGCCAGGTGCACGTGACCACCCAGAACATCGACGACCTGCACGAGCGCGCCGGCGCGCACGACGTCGCCCACCTGCACGGCTCGCTCTTCGACTTCCGCTGCACCATCTGCGCGCGGCCCTACCGCGGCATCCACGAGGGCGACATCCCCGTCGAACCGGTGGAGCGCGCCACCCCGCCGACCTGCCCGCGCTGCGGCAACCTCGTCCGCCCCGGGGTCGTGTGGTTCGGCGAGGCGCTGCCCCACGACGAGTGGGACGCCGCCGAGCGCTGGGCGCGGCGCGCGGACGTGATGATCGTCGTCGGCACCTCGGGCGTGGTCTACCCCGCGGCCGGCCTGCCGGTGCTCGCCGCGCAGTCCGGCGCCGTGATCATCGAGGTCACCCCACAGCCGACCGAGCTGACCGGGCTGGCCGCGGTGTCCCTTTCGACCACCGCCGCCCACGGGCTGCCGTTGCTTTACGACGCCGTGCTCGGCGCCGTCGGCTGACACGTGCGGCGCGGGCGCGGCCCCGGCGCGGCCCCGGCGCGTCCCCGGCGCGCCGCCGCGCGCCCGACGGCGCGGGTACCGCGCCCGGGGGGGACGGGCGGGGCGTCGGCAATTTCGTGTACCTTTACCCCGATACGGGTGAAACCGATGGTGGCTCCCCGGACGTATGAACTGGTGAGAACGCCCGGATTAGACCGAGCGGTACAGATTAGGGGGCATTTTTTGGACAACTTGGTCTACACAGGTTTATTGTGAACTCATGCACCGTCGCCCAGGCACCACAGCTTTCGCCCGCCCGCAGTCCCCTGCGGCGAAGTGCCTGCACCTGATCCGCCTGCGCAGAGCACGCACCCGCCCCGAGCTCATCGAGGCCACCGGGCTGTCGCAGCCGACGATCACGCGCGCCGTGACCACCCTGATCAACGCGGGCCTGATCCGGGCGCGCGCCGACCTGGCGGTCTCCGACGGACCGGGAAGGCCCACCACGCCGCTGGAGCCGGCCGACTTCCCGGCGGTATTCGTCGGCGCGGCCGTGGGCACCTCCTCGACGTACCTGGGACTCTACGACGCCGAGGGCCGCCGCCTGCGCGACCTGGACCTGAAGATCAAGGTCTCCGAGCACGAGGACTCCGACTTCCTCGAGCACCTCGTCGCCGGCATCAACCGGCTCACCGCGGGCGTGGCCACCCCGCTCGGCGCGCTCGGCGTGACCACCTCGGGGCAGGTCACCGAGCGCGGAATCGTGGACGCGCCCAACCTGGGCTGGCACGGCGTCGACTTCGCCGGGCGGCTGCGCTACCACTTCGACGTGCCGGTGACGGTCTCGGCGGCCGTGCCCGCCATCCTCGGCTCGGAGACCCAGTCGGCGAACCTGCCGGCGGCCGGCGACGAGCCGCCGCGCACGCTCGCGCTCTTCGCCGACGACTCGATCAGCGCCGCGGTCACCCACGCCACCGGAGTCACCCAGCTCAGCTCGCTGCCCGCACCCGCGCCCGGGCCCGGGCTGCCCACCACCGCCGAGGAGCGGCTGAGCACCCAGGGCTTCCTGGACACCGTCGCCGCGGCGGGGCTGGGCACGATGACGCTCGAGGACGCGGTGGGCCGCGCCGAGCACTCCCGGGAGCTGCGCGCGCTGCTCGACGAGCGCGCCCGGATGCTCGGCGACATGTGCGCCGCCCTCATCGCGCGCCACCACCCGGACACCCTGGTCCTGGCCGGCAGCGCGCTGACGGCCGACCCGCGCGCGCCGCAGACCTTCGCCAAGACGGTGCGCGGCCGGGTGGGCAACGACGTGGAGCTGCGTATGATCCCCGGTCACCGGGAGATCGTGGTCGCCATCGCGCGCGCCGTCGCGCTGGACAAGCTGCTGCGCGACCCGGTCGAGGTCGCCGACGGCGTCGGCGCCGCGGCCTGAAGGCTACGGCCGGTCCGGCTCAGCGCGCGGCACCCGGCTCAGTGCGCGGCACCCGTCTCAACGCGCGGTGTCCTTGACCTCCTCCGCCACGGCGCGGGCCGTCTGCTTGGCGTAGGGGCCGACCCCGAGGATCGTCGCCGAGCCCGGGCCGGTGCGGTCGCCGTAGCCGACCAGGTGCAGCCCGGGGACAGGTTCGTGCGGGTCGGCCCCGCGCCGGTCGGCCCCGCCGGCGCCGCCGAGGAGCCCGCGGAAGGGCCCGAGGGCCGGGCGGAAGCCGGTGCACCAGATCAGATGGTCCGCGCCGACCTGGGACAGGGAGGCGAACATCGGGGTGGCGGTGAGCCGCCCGGCGTCGCGCATGCGGCGCACCTGGGGCAGCACGACGATGTCGCCCAGCCGCGAGTCCGACCCCGGGTCGGGGCGGCCCGCGGCGATCTCCCGGAAGCGCTCCCGGTTGCGCCGGAAGAGCACCCGCCCGTCGACGTCGTCGGGCATCCAGCGCGGGGCGTGCCGGGTGTACCAGGTCACCTCGCCGACGTCCGGATCCTCGAGCAGTTCCGCGGCGATCTGGGCCCCCGAGTTCGCCGCGCCGACCACCGCCACCGAGCGCCCGGCGAACGGGGCCGGTCCGGGGTAGTTGGCCGAATGCCACTGCCTGCCGGAGAAACGGCCCGGATAGGCCGGCACGAACGGGGCCGACCAGGTGCCGGTGGCGCCGATGACCCGCGCGCACGTCCACGTCAAGTCCGGCACGGCGGCGTGCACCCGGAACCCGCCGCCGTCGAGCGCCTCGACGCGCCCGACCCGCACGGGCCGCTCAACGGGGATGCGGTAACGGCGCTCGTACATGGCCAGGTAGTCGACGACGTGCCGGGCCGGCGGGAAGCCCTCATGGGCGGGCATGGGCACGCCGGGCAGGTTGGAGAACCCGGCCGTGGAGAACAGCGTCAGCGACGGCCAGGCGTGCCGCCAGGCGCCGCCCGGGCCGGGCTGGTCGTCGAGGACCAGCACGTCGACCCCGGCGCGCAGCAGGTAGAACGCGGTGGCCAGGCCGGATTGACCGCCGCCGACGACGATCGCCTCGTGGTCGAACCCGGCCCCGGGTGCAGTGCACGCGACCATGCCGTCAGTCCATCTGGAGTACGGCGCGCAGCCGGGCGAACGGCTCCGGACACACGCGGTGCACGACGGTGCGGCCGATCTGCGAGCGCTCGAGCAGCCCGACCTCGGTCAGCTTCTTCAGGTGGTGCGAGACCGTCGGCTGGCTCAACCCCACCAGTTCTGTCAGCTCACCTACCGTGGTCGGCCCGCAGCCGCCGGCGGCGAGCTGGGCGAGGATGCGCAGGCGGTTCGGCTCGGCGAGCACCTTGAACAGCTCGGCATACCGGGCCGCCTCAGCGTCGTCGAGCGGCCCGCTGCCCAGTGAACAGCACTCCCCGGATCGTGGACTCGTCATGGCTCCAATGTTATATTGACGGCTGTCAATATGAAAGACGCGAGAGGAGCCCACCCCTTGTCCACCCCCTCACCGCAGGCCCGCGCCCCACGATCCGGAAGACCCGGGCAATCCGGGGCTCCCGGCACGCCACACCGTGCGCGCATGTCCGTCGCGGACCGGTACCTGCCGGTGTGGATCCTGATCGCCATGGCAGTCGGCCTGTTGCTCGGGCGCACGGTGCCGGGCCTCGGCACGGCGCTGAGCGCTCTCGAGATCGGCGGCGTCTCGCTGCCGATCCTGATCGGGCTTCTCGTGATGATGTACCCGCCGCTGGCCAAGGTGCGCTTCGACAAGACCGCGGAGGTCGCCGCCGACCGCAGGCTCATGGTGCTCTCGCTGACGCTGAACTGGCTGGTCGGACCGGCGTTGATGTTCGCTCTCGCCTGGATCTTCCTGCCCGACGAGCCGGAGCTGCGCACCGGGTTGATCATCGTCGGCCTGGCCCGGTGCATCGCGATGGTGCTCGTGTGGACCGAGCTCTCCTGCGCGGACCGCGAGGTCACCGCCGTGCTGGTGGCGGTCAACGCGCTGTTCCAGGTGCTCATGTTCGGCGTGCTCGGCTGGTTCTACCTGCAGGTGCTTCCCGGGTGGCTGGGGCTGGCCACCACCACCGCGGAGTTCTCCTTCACCGCCATCGTGACCTCGGTACTGGTCTTCCTCGGGGTCCCGCTGCTGGCGGGGCTGGTCTCACGCTGGATCGGGGAGCGCCGACGGGGCCGCAAGTGGTACGAGTCCCGGTTCCTGCCCGCGATATCCCCGCTGGCCATGATCGGCCTGCTCTACACCATCGTGCTGCTGTTCTGCCTGCAAGGCGAGCAGATCACCGCTCAGCCCCTGACCGTGGCCCGCGTAGCCCTGCCGCTGCTGATCTACTTCGTCGGGATGTTCGCCCTGGCGCTTCTGGCCTCACGGGCCGCCGGCCTGGGCTACGCGCGTTCAACCTCGGTGGCGTTCACCGCGGCGGGCAACAACTTCGAGCTGGCCATCGCGGTCTCGATCGGCACCTTCGGGGCGAATTCGGCGCCGGCGCTGGCCGGTACCATCGGTCCCCTGGTGGAGATCCCCGTGCTCGTCGGCCTGGTCTACGTCGCGCTCTGGCTCGGCCCGCGGCTCTTCCCCGGCGACCCGACGCTGCCCGCACCCCGCAGACCGCGGGCACGCTAGCCCACCGTGCGCGACCGACGCTCCCGGCGCCCGCCGCCCCGAGCCGCTGAACCCGCCCCTACGGCCGGTCGGGCTCGACGCGCGCGCCCTGCCCCTGCGCGGTCTGCACGTAGTTCGCGGCGTGCGGGATGAAGGCCTGCGACTCCTCGGCCGTCAGCTCGCGGCGTACCTTCGCGGGCACCCCGGCGGCCAGCGAGCGCGGCGGGATCTCCGCGCCCTCGAGGACCACCGCGCCGGCGGCGATGAGCGAGCCCTCCCCGATCCGGGACCGCGAGAGTACCTTCGAGCCCATGCCGATCAGGCAGCCGTCGGCCACGTGCGCGCTGTGCACCAGGGCCAGGTGCCCGACGGTGACGTCGTCGCCGAGCACGCACTCCTCGCCGGTGTCGACGTGCAGCACGCAGTTGTCCTGGATGTTGGTGCGCTCGCCGACGCGGATCGCGCCGACGTCGCCGCGCAGGACCACCCCGTAGAAGACGGAGGCCCCGGCGGCCACGGTCACGTCGCCGATCAGGGTCGCCGTCGGCGCGATCCACGCGTCCGGGTGCACGGTGGGCCGGCGGCCCTCGTACTCGTAGAAGTAGGGCCCGGTCATTTGAGCCCCAGCTCCCCGGCCACGGAGTCCCAGCCGGTGAAGAGCACCGCGCACAGGCCGGCGGCCTCGGCGCCGGCGATGTAGTCCTCACGGTCGTCGAAGAAGACGGTGTCGCGCGGCGAGGCGCCCAGCGCGTCGACGGCCACGGCGAAGGCCTGGGTGTCCGGCTTGGCCACGCCGATGTCGCAGGAGAAGGTCACCGCGTCGAACTCGTCGAGCCACCCGGAGTGGCGCCGGCGCACACGTGCTGCCAGCCCGGTCGGGATGTTGGAGAGGATGCCGACCTTGTAGCCCTTGTCGCGCAGGGCCAGCACGTTGTCGACGACCTCGTGGTCGGCCTCGAGGCAGTCGCCGTAGTCGGCGGCGATGGCCTCCTGGATGTCGAGGTCCTCGACCCCGGCGCGCAGGGCGACCTGGCGCCAGTAGTTGACCTCGGTGACCTGGGCGGCGTCCAGGGCGGGGCGCAGCTCGGCGTAGACCGGCCAGATGTCCTCGTTGCCGCCGGCGGCGACGAGGACGCCGCGGCGGAAGCTCGGGCCGGGCAGACGCATGAGCACGCCGTACATGTCGAACAGCAGGGTGGGGTGACTCATCAGGCATCCTTTCGTCGGTCACCACGATACGTACATTTTCGGCCCGTAGGATCGGCTCCATGCGCATGATCTGGAACCTCTTCGTGCACGCCGTGGCCACCGCCTTCGCCCTGCTCGTCGTCACCGCCTTCGTGCCCGGGGTGGACGTCTCCGTGCCGGCCGCCCCGCTGGTCGGCGACGGCGAACACGACCGCCTGTGGGTCTTCCTGGGCGTCGGCGCGATCATCGTGGTGCTCAACACGCTGGTCAAGCCGGTGGTCCAGCTGCTCGGCCTGCCCCTGACCATCCTCACGCTGGGGCTCTTCTCCCTGGTGATCAACGCGGCGATGCTGCTGCTCGCCGCGGCGGTGGCCCAGTCGGTGGGCCTGGGGCTGACGGTCTCCGGGTTCTGGGCGGCGGTCTTCGGCTCCATCGTGCTGGGCCTGGTCAACGCCGTCGTCAGCCCGATCACCGCGGGGCTGACCCGGCGCTGAGGCGCGGTCGCTTGCCGACGCCGCGTCGGTCGGCCCCGGCGCGTCCCACCCGGCCCCGGCGCTGAGGCGCCGGGGCCTCAGTGGTTGTCAGTAGCGGTCGTCGACGCGGCGGTTGGCCGCACGGCCCGGGTGGGCCGGGGTCTCGTCGGGGTAGCCGGCGGCGACGACGAGCGCAATGGAGCGGTCGGAGCGCCCGCCGAGCCCGATGGCCTCCTTGACCTTCTCCTCGTCCCAGCCGGTCGTCGGGCTGGTGGCCAGGCCCTCGGCCTGCGCGGCGACGAGCAGGAAGCCGCCGACGAGCATCGCGTCGCGCAGGCCGTGCTCGCGGCGGACGGCCTCGGAGCGCGTGGCGCGCCCGGCGCGTAGGTTCTTCGCGCGCTCGGCGCCGAGGATCTCCTCGTCGTCGTCCTGCTCGATCTCGGAGCGGCCGACGGCGACGAAGACGACGGGCGCGTCGAGGAACTGCCGCTGGCCCGAGGCCTCGAAGAGGGCTTCCTTGACGTCGTGGTCGCGGACGACGACGAGGTCGCGCAGCTGCGCGTTGAAGGCGCTGGGCGCCTCCAGGGCGAGCTCGGCGACGCGGTCGATGACCTCGTCGGAGGGGACCAGGTCGGTGTACTTGCGGGTGGCGCGGCGCGAACGGATGGCCTCTTCGACGGTGAGCATTCTGGAGAGCTCCTCAAGACATAGTTGACGCGTAAACGTTTCGCGGCGATCCTACGCGAACCCGCCCCGACACGACCATGCGTCAACGACATGTCGACGCGATCGACACATCGGGCAGACATGTCGATTTTTCTCCTCTGAATCGACATGTCCCCGCATCACCCCAGGTAGTCGGCCACCGCCAGGCGCCCGCCGGCCGCCTCGAACGCGGCGCGCGCCGCGGCCAGCAGCTCCGGCTCGTCGAGCATGTCCACGGCCACCTGGGCCAGGCCCGCGGCGGCGTCCACCGCGGCGTCGACACCCGCCTTACTGCGGGCGCACTCGGCGAAGCGCGCGGTGTGCAGCGCGGCGTCGTCGGGGCCGATCTTGATCATCGGGTGGATGCCGGGCACCAGGTGCGAGACGTTGCCGAAGTCGGTGGAGGCCGCCAGCGAGTCCGGCAGGATCCCGCCGGGCAGCGCGGTGCGCCCGCGCAGCACCTGGGTGCGCGCCCACCGCCGGGCGAGGACGTGGTTGTTGCGCACCGGCAGGCTCGGCGGGTGGATGTCCCAGTCCAGCTCGACGTCGACGCCGGCCATGCGCGCGGCGCCGAGCAGCACGTCGTCGACACGCGCAGACAGGTCGCGCAACGCCGCCGGGATCAGCGAGCGCACGTAGACCGACAGGCGCGCCTCGTCGGGGATGACCGAGGGGCGCCGCCCGCCCGAGTCGATGACGGCGTGCAGCCGGTCGCTCGGCGGCATCTGCTGGCGTAGCAGCCCGAAGCCCTGGTAGGCGAGCGTCGCCGCGTCCAGCGCGTTGCGCCCCATGAACGGCTGCGAGGAGGCGTGCGCGGAGATCCCGCGGAAGGTCGCGGTCATGGTGCGCCGGCCCACCCAGGCGTGTTCGGCGAGGTCGTAGCCGAAGGGGTGGACCATCACCGCGGCGTCGATGCCGTCGAAGGCGCCGCCCCGGATCATGTGCTCCTTGCCGGTGTGGCCCTCCTCGGCCGGGGTGCCCAGCAGCACGATCCGCCCCGGGCCGGTCACTCCCCGCTCGAGCTCCCGGGCGGCGGCGAGGAAGGCGCCGACCCCGGCGGCGGCGATGATGTTGTGCCCGCAGCCGTGGCCGAGGCCCGGCAGCGCGTCGTACTCGGCGAGGATCGCGACCGTCGGCCCGCCGTCGCGGGCGTCCCCGCCGTCGCCTTCGATTTCCGACGTCCCGCCGCCCGGCGTCTGCGCCACCGCCCGCAGGGCGGTGGGAAGGCCCCCGACGCCGGTCTCGACGCGGTGGCCGTGGGCGCGCAGCAGCTGCGCCAGGGCGGCGGCCGCGTGGTGCTCCTCGAAGGCCTCCTCGGGGTGGTCGTGCAGGTCGAGGGCCAGGTCGCGCAGCTCGCCGCGCAGCTCCTCGGCGTCGGCGGCGATGCGCTGCCACGACGGGGAGGGAGCTTCACTCCCTCCCCCGGAAGCTCCTCCGGCGTCGGCGGCCCCGGCGCGCTCCCGGGCACGGGCGGCGCGGGCGTCGAGAAGCTTGCGGGTGTGGTCGAGGTACGCGGTCGACGGCGTGTCCATGGGCCCTACCCTGCCAAAAAGACGCCCTGGCCGGGGCCCAACGGGAGATCGAAGTAGAACCAGACGGCCAGCAGGCTGACCCAGGTGATCCAGAAGGGCACGACGAAGACGACCAGCCGGCTCATCAGCGTGCCCAGCCCGGCCTTCGGCTCGTAGCGGCGCAGCAGGCCGAGGATGACGATCATGTACGGATTCATCGGCGTGATGATCTGGGTGGCCGAGTCGCCCACGCGGAAGGCCGCCTGCGTGAAGCCGGGCTCGTAGCCGAGCAGGGCGAACATGGGCACGAGGACGGCGGCCATCAGGGTCCACATCGCGGAGCCGGAGATGATCAGCAAGTTGAGCACGCTGGCCAGGATCGCGAAGCCGACGATGGCGGCGAAGCCGGTCAGGCCGATGGACTCGAGCAGCGCCGCGCCCTTGACGGCGGTCCAGGTGCCGATGCCGGTCCAGGTGCCGATGCCGGTCCAGGTGCCGATGCCGGTCCAGTTGAACAGCTCGACGAACTGCCCCAGGATGAACGCGAGCACGAGGAAGCCGGAGAGGTCGATCAGGGACTTGCGCATCATGTCGACGACGTCGTCGAAGCGGCGGATCGAGCCGGCGACCATGCCGTAGGCGATGCCCATCACCGCGAAGAAGACCACGACGATGAAGACGATCGAGTTGAGCAGAGGGGACTGCGGCAGGTAGCCGCCGTCCTCGTTGCGCCAGGGCGAGCCCGGCCACAGCACCGCGGCGGTGATGACCACGCCGACGAGCAGGGTCACCCCGAGCGAGACCTTCAGGGCGGCCCACTCGCGGGCGGTCAGCTCGGGGTCGAGGCGGTGGTCGTCGGCCTTCGCGGTCTCGAACTCCTGCTGGCCGGAGGCGGTGCGCTCGACCGGGACGTCCTGGCGCCACATGCGCGGTTCGAGGACGCGGTCGATCAGCCAGCCGGCGACGACACCGAGCAGCACGGCCGAAGCGATGTTGAAGAAGTAGTTGGACACCGGGTTGGCCTCGGTGGCCTCGTGGCCGGGAAGCGTACCCATCACGGCGTTGGTGATGCCGGCGAACAGGGCGTCGAGGCTGGTGGGCACCAGCGCGGTCGAGTAGCCGGCGCCCACGGCGGCGAATCCGCCGAGCAGGCCGGCGACGGGGTGGCGGCCGGCGGCGCGGAAGACCATGGCGGCCAGCGGCGGCACGACGACGAAGGCGGCGTCGGCCATCACCGAGGCGGTCACGCCGATCACGCCGACGGCGTAGGGCAGCAGGGTCTTGTTGGCGCTGCCGAAGAGCTTGCGGATCAGCGCGGAGAGCATCCCGGAGCGCTCGGCGACGCCGACGGCGAGCATGATCGGCAGCACGGTAACCAGGGGCGGGAAGCCGATGTAGTTCTCGGCGACGTTCTCGGTCAGCCACACCATGCCCTCGCCGGTGAACAGCCCCTTGACGTGGAGCTCCTCGTCGGAGCCGGGCACGGCGACCGAGACGCCGGCCCACGCCATCACCGAGGAGGCCAGGGCGGTGATCAGGAAGAGGTAGGTGAACAGGAGGAAGGGGGTGGGCAGCTTGTTGCCCACCTTCTCGACGCCGTCGAGGGTGCGGTCGCCGAGGCGGGCCAGCCGGGAGCGCGGGGCGTCGGCCTCCGCGGTGGCGGTGGCGGTCGCGCCGGACCCGGCGGCGCCGGAGCCACCCGCGCCGGACCCGGTCGATTCCTGGGTGCGGTCGGTCTTGTCGTCCATGAGCCGCGCCTTTCAGTGGATTCAGCCGGCGGGGAGACGGGCGGCGGGACCCGGGGCCCACCGCGGTGCCGCCTCCGCGCCGGTATCGACGTGTGGTGCAGTTCACTTTATTGCACCAAAGTGTCGCGTGTGGTGGAAAACGGGCCACGGACGAACCGGGGCCGTTGTGTCCCGGCCTCCCACTAGACTCAGTACCCGCATCACAACCCCACTCCGACCCTGCCCCGGCGGGCGGGCCGGCCGCGAGGAAGGACACGCATCATCGTGACGGTAACCGCCGCCCCAGCGCCGACGGCCAGCACCGCGGCCACCACCGCGGGCACCCCCGAGCTGGTCCTGCTGTGCGCGCTCATGCTCGCCACGCTGGTGGTCCCGGGCCTGCTCATCGGCCTGGCACTCACCCGCCGTCCCGGGCTGTCTGCGGCGGCCGCGGTGCCGGCCACCGTCGGCGTGCTCGGTTTCTTCGGGTGGGCCTTCGGCGGGCTGGGCATCCCGGTCAACCCGCTCAGCCTCACCCTGTCCTGGGTCTTCGTGCTCGCCCTGGCGCTGCCCCTCGGGGTGATCGCCACCCAGCGCCGGCGCGTGCGCGAACGCCTCGACGCCGAGCGCGACGAGAGCTACGACCCGCGCCGGCCCGGCGCCCTCGGCGCCGGCCACACGTACGACGGGCGGGGCGCACACGCGGTGCACCGGGACGTCGGCAATCGGGGCGCGCGCCACGCCGGCAGCAGCCCGGGGGCCACGCCGTGGGCCTGGGCGCAGGCGCTGCTCTCGGCGGGCACCGTCGCCGCGCTGGTCGTCTGGGCCTCGGTGGACGTCGCCCGACGCATCATCGAGGACGGCGACCGCGGCCTGCGCGCGATCCCGCAGGGCTGGGACATGCACTGGCACGCCTCGCTGGTGCACTGGGTCCACGAGACGGGCGTGATCTCGCCGACGCGCACCGGCGAGCTGCGCTACGCCGAGGACGCCAAGGAGGTCTACTACCCCACCGGATGGCACGTGGCCTGCGACTACGCCGGCGAGATCGCCTTCAGGGTCACCGGGCGCGCGTGGGACACCGTCGAGGTGATCAACCTGTTCATGGCCGTCTCGCTCGCCGTGGCGGCCGCCGGCTCGGCCGCGGCGCTGGTCTGGATCGGCGCCGGGTTCCTGCTGCGCCGCAGCGGCGACACCCCGCTGGCCCCGGCCGCGGCGGCGACGCGCTGGGCGGCGACGACGCTCGCGGCGGCCTCGGCGCTGCTGCTGCCGGCCTGGCAGATCATCTTCTTCGACGGCTCCTGGCCGGCCGGCTTCGGCATTGGGCTGGCGGGCGTCGCCGTGGCCGTCACCGCGGCGGCGACCGTCACCCTTGACGCGCGCTGGGCGGCCTCGACGCTGGCGGCGCTGGCCGTGCTCGGCGCGGCACAGACGCACGCCTCGGCGGCCACCGTTGTCGCCGCGGGCCTGGGGCTGTGGCTGATCCAGCAGCTGGTCAGGCCGGCCCCCGGGGTCACGCGCCTGGGCGCGCTGGGGCACCTCATCCTCACCGCGGTGCTCACGGCCGTGCCGTTCGCCCCGCAGTTCCTGGTGGGCCTGGGCAACGTCGGCGAGGTCACCGAGTCCACCCAGCAGCTGGTCGACGTGCGTTCCGATTCGGTGACCCAGGCGTTGATGCTGGAGACGAAGTTCTTCGACTTCTACGGCGACGACACCGTCTGGTACGCCCTGATCGTCGCCGGCCTGGTGGGTCTGGCCGTCCTCGCCTTCACCGGCGGGACCTGGCTGACCGCGCTGTGGGCGCTCGGCTTCGGCGGCACGGTCTACTGCCTGATGCCCTTCGACAACGGGCTGGGCGACGCGCTCGAGTTGTTCACCTCCTTCCACTACAACGCCTCGCACCGCGTCGCGCTCATCTCCGCGATGGCGGTCGCCGCCGGGGTCGGCGCGCTGATCGCCGCCCTCGGCGCCGGGTTGCAGTTGTGGGCCGCCCGCGCCCGGCGCGGCACGGAGGAGCCGATTGACGACGTCCCGGTGGTCGACGCCGGCGCCGGCCGGGCAGGCCGGGTGCAGGCCGCCCAGGCCGCGGCGGTCATCGGCGTGACGGCGCTGGTGATGACCACCCAGCTGCCCGCGGTGGCCGGCGCGGAGGACCAGGGCCTGCAGATCATGGCCGCCGCCGGCGACAAGACCGGCCGCGTGGTCTCAATGGCGGACCTGCGTGCCTTCGACTTCCTGCGCGGGCAGGTCGACGCCTCCCCGACGCCGTTCTCCATCCTCTCCGCACCCGAGGAGGGCATGGGCTGGGGCTACGTCACCCACGACCTGCCGATGGTCTTCACGCACTACCTCAACGACCGCCAGGCCGACCCGCTGGACACCACCGACGTGCTCTTCCACGCCGACCAGCTCAACGGCGACCCGGCCAACCCGGTCGACCAGGCCGCCTGCCGGCTGGGCATCCGCTACATCGTCGCCTCGCCGCCGATGTTCTGGTCCTACCTGGACCCGTACCCGTCCTTCCTCAACCTGCACAACGCCCCGGGGCTGACGCCGGTCTACGAGGAGAACGCCCCGGACCCCGAAGACCAGGTCTTCGTCTACGAGGTCGACAGCTGGGACCCGCGCTACTGCCGCAGCGTGCGCTGAGGCGTGGGCAGGCGCGGCGTCGGCAAGCGGGCGCGCGGCGCCGCGCACGCCGTGCCGGAACCTGCGCGGCGTCGGCAAGCCCGCGCGGGCGATAACGGGGACAGCGGCGGCGAACGCGTGTTAGCTTCGTTGCCATGACGGACAAAACTTCCTCCGCAAAAGCCTCCGCGGACGCCGGGTTCGACCACGACCCGGCCTGCGACTTCGCGCCGGACGTCATCGTCGTCGGCGCGGGCCTGGCCGGCATGGTCGCCGCCTTTGAGGCGCAGAAGGCCGGCGCGCGGGTGCTCGTCGTCGACCAGGAGAACGCCGCCAACCGCGGCGGCCAGGCGTTCTGGTCGCTCGGCGGGCTGTTCCTCATCGACACCCCCGAGCAGCGCCGCCTGGGCATCCACGACTCCCTCGAGCTGGCCCGCCACGACTGGTTCGGCTCGGCCGGCTTCGACCGCGCCGAGGACCACTGGCCGCGCCGCTGGGCCGAGGCCTACCTCGAGTTCGCCCACCATAAGAAGCGCGCTTACCTGCGCGAGCTGGGGCTGCGCACCATCCCGATGGCCGGCTGGGCCGAACGCGGCGACGGCACCGCCGACGGCCACGGCAACTCCGTGCCCCGCTTCCACGTCACCTGGGGCACCGGCCCGGAGGTCGTGCGCGTCTTCGACGAGCCGCTGCGTGCCGCCGAACAGCAGGGCACCGTGCGCTTCGAGCACCGCCGCCGCGTCGACCAGGTCATCGTCGAGGGCGGGCAGGTCGCCGGGGTGCGCGGGGCGAAGCTCATCGAGTGCGACGAGCTCGAGCGCGGGGTGGCCAGCCCGCGTGAGGAGGTGGGCACTTTCGAGTACCGCGCCCCGGCGGTGCTCATCGCCACCGGAGGCGTCGGCGGCAACCTGGAGGCGGTGCGCCGCTGCTGGCCCGAGGACCGGCTGGGGCCGATGCCGGCGGACGACCAGATGGTCGTCGGCGTGCCCGCCCACGTCGACGGACGCGGCATCGAGATCGCCGAGGCCGCCGGCGCGCACCTGGTCAACCGCGACCGGATGTGGCACTACACCGAGGGCATGATGAACTGGGACCCGATCTGGCCGGGCCACGGCATCCGCATCATCCCGGGGCCCAGCGCGATGTGGTTCGACGCCGAGGGCGAGCGGCTGCCCGTGCCGCTGATCCCGGGCGCGGACACCGTGAAAACCATGACGCACATCCTGGCCACCGGGCACACCTACTCGTGGTTCGTGCTGGACAAGACCATCGTGGGCAAGGAGTTCCTCTTCTCCGGCTCGGAGCAGAACCCGGACCTGACCGACAAGGACCTGCGCAAGCTGGTGGGCAAGCTGACCTCCGGGGTGGCCGAGCCGATCCGGAAGTTCATGGACAACGGCGAGGACTGGGTGGTCGCCGACACCCTCGAGGAGCTGGTGGCCGGCATGAACGCCACCGCGCGTGAGGCCGACCCGCAGGCCCCGGAGCTCGACGTGGAGCGGCTGCGCGCCCAGATCGAGGCGCGCGACACCCAGATGGCCAACAACTTCGCCAAGGACTACCAGGCCAACGTGGTCAACGCGACGCGGCGCTACCTGGGCGACAAGTTCGCCCGCACCGCCGCCCCGCACCGGCTGCTCGACCCCGAGCACGGCCCACTGATCGCGGTGCGGCTGCGGCTACTGACCCGCAAGACGCTCGGCGGGATCGAGACCGACCTCGAGGGCCGCGCGCTGACGCTCGGCGGCGAGCCGCTGCCGGGTCTCTACGCGGCCGGTGAGGCCAGCGGCTTCGGCGGCGGGGGCATGCACGGCAACAACGCCCTGGAGGGGACGTTCCTGGGCGGGTGCATCTTCTCCGGGCTGACGGCCGGGCGCGCGATGGCGGAGGCCGCGCGGGAGGCGCGCGGGTAAGGCCTCTGGGCCTAGGGCCCTGGGCCGGCGCCCGGCTGGGACCCGGCACGGCGAAGGCGCCCGGCTGGGGCCCGGCTGGGTCCCGGAACGGCGAAGGCGCCCGGTTGGGGCCGGGCGCCTTTTGTCTTCTAGGCCGCGGCGGTGGCCGGGTCGATGGCGCGCAGGGTGCCGTCGCGCATCTCGACGGCGACGTCGGCGTAGTCGAGCAGCGAGCGGTCGTGGGTGACCAGGACCGTGGCGGTGCCCAACTCATCGGTCACGCTGCGCAGCAGCCCCGCGATCTCGTGGGAGAGCTCGCGGTCCAGCGCGCTGGTCGGCTCGTCGGCGAGCAGCACCGAGGGCCTGTTCATCAGCGCGCGGGCGATGTTGACGCGCTGGCGCTGGCCGCCGGAGAGCTGGTGGACGCGGCGGTCGCCCATGCCGACCAGGCCGACGGTCTCGAGCAGCTCGTCGGCGCGCCCGCGGTCCAGGGCGTTGCCGCGCAGGTGGTCGGCGATGAGCAGCTGGTCGCGCACCTTGAGCGAGGCCAGGAGGTTCGGGTTCTGGAAGACCACGCCCTCGCGCTCGCGGCGCACGCGGGCCCGCTCGTTCTCGTCGACGGCGGCCAGGTCCACGGCGTCGGCCTCGGCGGAGGCGGTGGCGGCGGCGCCGGCCTTCGCACCCGCACCGGCACCCGTTCCCCCGGCACGGCCGCGCACCAGCACCTCGCCGGCACTCGGCACGACCAGCCCGGCGGCCACGGAGAGCAGCGTGGACTTGCCGGAGCCGGACTCGCCGACCACGGCGGTCAGCGTGCCGGGCACGGCGGAGAAGTCGATGCCGTCCAGGGCGGTGACGGTCTGGTCGCCGTCGGGGTAGGTCACGGTCACGGAGCGCAGGTCCAGGGCCGGGGTGGTGTTCTTGTGGTTCATGGTGGTTCTCTTCAACGTCCTTTTGTGTCCGGTTGTTCTCAGATGCAGGTCACGCGTTGAGCGCCAGCTGCGGGTCGACGCGGGCGACGCGGCGGGTGGCCACCACGGCGCCGATCAGGCCGAGCACCACCACACCGACGACCGGGCCGGCGACGGTGGCCAGCGTCAGCGCGAAGGGCACGGCGCCCGCGGCCAGGGCGCCCAGGCCCCAGCCGACCAGGCCGCCGCCGACGGCACCGGCGAGCACCACAGCACCGGCCTGGGCCAGCGCGTCGCGCAGCACGTAGCCGCGGGAGGCGCCCAGGGCGCGCAGCACGGCGATGTCGCGGGTGCGCTGGATGGTCCACACGCTCAGGAAGGCGACGATGACCAGCGCGGAGATGCCGTAGAGCAGGGCCTGCATGGTCACCAGCGAGCCGCGCTCGGAGCGGTAGGCGGCCAGGCCGTCGTAGGAGTCGCGCAGGGAAACGGCGGTGGAACCGGTCTGGTGGGCGACCTTGTCCGCGACGTCGTCGGACGGGGCGTCGGCAAGCAGGACCGTCGGCTCGTCGCTGTGGGTGACCTCGCGCCAGGTGGTCATGTCGGTCCACACGACCGGCAGGTGCGAGTAGTACTCGGTGGGCACGGTGCCGGTCACGGCGACGTCCTGGCCGCCGAGGACCAACTCGCCGGAGTCGAGCTCGTCGGGGATCAGCGCGCCGGAGTCCGGCACGGTGCCGCCGGGAACCTCGGTGCCGGCGGGCAGGCCGAAGACGGCGACGGCCGTGGCCTGGCCGGACACGTCGGCACGCGTCTGGCCGGCGCCGAGCGGGGTGACGTCGGTGACCTCGCGCCAGGCGCGCTCGGTGGACTCGTCGACGTGGGATTCGGCGAAGTCGACCTTGGGCTCCTCGCCGGCCGGGGCGCCGGCGAAGACGACGCGCTCGGGCTCGAGGGCGTCGAGCGCGGAGGTGTTGCGCTGGGAGAGCCCGCCGGTCAGCCCGGTGAGCATGACGAGGAGCAGCGTGACCAGCGCGATCACGGTGCCGATGAGGGCGAAGCGACCGCGGGCGTGTGCGATGTCGCGCAGTGCGAGAAACATTGTCGGGTCCTTTCTTCGATGTACTCTCATCCTCCGTCCAAGCCTGTGACCTGCACATCGGCCGCGGACCTCACTTTCCGGTCAACCGGTCGGTTGATCCGTCACCGACGCCGGGGCGGCTAGGTTGGGCGCCATGGCCCCCTCGATTTCCGACGCCGCGCCTTCCGCACCGCCGGCGCCCGCCGCGCCGTCGGGCGCGGGTGCGGCGCCCGACGCCCCATCCGCGGCGGGTGCGGCGCCCGACGCCCCGTCCGCGGCGGGTGCACCGCTGGCCCGGCTGCTCACCGCGATGCGCGTCGGCGTGCACGTCCTCTTCGCCCTGCTGCTCGCGCTCGCCGCGGTGCTGAGCTGGCGGGGCGCGCGGTATCTCGAGCAACAGGCGCCGGGCGGCGGGTGGACGGGAAACCCCGACCATCCGTTCCTGGGCGCGGCCTCGGCGTTCTTCCCCCACGACGCCACACCGCTGCGCTGCCTCGTGCTGGCGCTGACCGCCGCGCTGGCGGTCTGTTACCTGGTGGGCACCACCTGGGACCACCGCCTGGCGATGGGGCGGACCACCCGCGGGCCCGGTGCGCTGCGCGGCTGGTGGCTGGCGGTGGTGCTGCTCCTGTGGTTTGCGTTGCTGATGCTCAGCACGGACTTCCTCTGGCTGCTCTTCCCGCTGGTCTTCGTGATCATGCACGTCGCCGGCGACGGTGTGCCCGGCATGGCCGTGGTGGCGGCGACCTTGGTGGTGGGCGTGACGGTGCCCGCGCTCGGGCTGCCGGTGATCTCCGAGGCGGACGGCTGGAACGTCGGCGGGCTGATCGGCCCGACCCTCGGCGTGGCCTTCGCCGTGGCGGTGCGCCACGTCTACCGCGCGCTCGTCGAGGAGCTGGAACGCCAGCGCGAGATCGCCCGGCAGCTGGCGCTGACCCGCGCCCGGGCGCTGGCCGCCGAGAACGAGGCCGGGCGGCTCGCCGAGCGCGAACGCATCTCCCGCGAGATCCACGACACCCTCGCCCAGGGCTTCAACTCGGTGGTGCTCTTCTCCCGGGCCGCCGGCAAGGCGCTGGACAGCGGCGACACGCGCACGGCCGCCGAGCGGCTCGGGGTGATCGGCGAGGTCGCCGCCGAGAACCTCGCCGAGGCGCGCCGACTGGTCGCCGCCGGACGCTCGGGAGCGCGGGGCGGGCGCTCGGGGGCGGTGGATGCCGCGGCCGATCCAGTGGGTTCGGCTGACGGCGCGGATGCTGCCGGTGGGTCGGGGTCGGGTGCCGCCGGTGGGTCGGCCGCCGGGAACGCGGTGGCCGCCGGACCGGACCTGCGCACCCGGCTCGAGGAGCTGGCCGCGGCGACCACGCGGCGCTTCGGGCTGCCCGTCGAGGTCGTCGTCGACCCGCCCGGCGAGGTCACCGGCCCGGCCGCCGAGGTGCTCGAGCGGGTCACCCGCGAGTCGTTGACTAACGCGGTGCGCCACTCCGGTGCCGACCGGGCCCGCGTGACGCTGGGCGTCTGGGAGCACGAGGCGACCCTCGACATCCACGACGACGGCCACGGCTTCGACCCGGACGCGGTGCCCGAGGGCCACTTCGGGCTTGCAGGCCTTCGCGACCGCGCGGCCGAGGCAGGCGGGTCGCTGGCGATCGACTCCTCGGACCGCGGCACGACGGTCACCGCCCGGATCCCGCTGGCGCGGTGAGGCGGGGCGGAGCGGGGTGCCGAGCCTGGCGGGGTGCGGAGCCTTGGCAGGGTGCGGAGCCTGGCGGGGTGCCGCGGTCCGCAGGGCGGGGCCACAGGCCGATCCCACCTGCCCCTCCAGGCCCATCAGTACCCTGTCCGGTGCACCCGGGCCGGGCGCACCTGCAAAATGTGTCACTCCAGCTTTGGACCCCGGCGTTTCCCCAGGTCGGATGAGACTGCAAATTCTGCAATGACACAATTTCCCGGTGCCTCATATCCTGGGGGCACGATGACACCTCCCGCCCAGCACCCGTCCCCCGCCACCGAGCACACCGAGCGCACCGCCGGCACCGCTGACACCACCGACACCCCCGGCACCGGACCGACCGTCCGCGTGGTGCTCGTCGACGACCACCCGGTCGTGCGCGCGGGCCTGCACGCGATCCTGGAGTCCTTCCCCGAGATCACCGTCGTCGCCGAGGGTGCCAGCGGCGAGGACGCACTGCGCCTGACCGGCGCCGACGGGGCGGGAAGCGCCGACGGGTCCGACGGGGCGGGAAGCGCCGACGGGTCCGACGGGACGCCGAAAAGCGTGGACGTGGTGGTCATGGATATCCAGATGCCGGGAATCGGCGGCATCGAGGCGATCCGGCGGCTGCGCGCGGCGGGCGGGCCGCCGGTGCTGGTGCTGACCACCTACGACACGGAGGCCGACATCGTCGCCGCCGTGGCCGCGGGCGCGCTGGGCTACCTGCTCAAGGACGCCCCCGAGGAGGAGCTGCACCGGGCGGTGCTGGCGACCGCACAGGGCCGGCGCACGCTCTCCCCCGAGGTCGCGGCGGCCCTGGCGGAGCGGCTCTCGAGCCCGCAGGAGGCGCTCTCGGCACGCGAGATCGAGATCCTCGACGCACTGCAGACCGGGGCGTCCAACCAGGAGCTGGCCGACCAGCTGTTCATCTCGCTGGCGACCGTCAAGACGCACCTGCTGCACATCTACCAGAAGCTCGGGGTGGACAACCGGACCGCGGCGATCACGACGGCGCGGGCGCGGCGGCTGATCTAGCGGCGCGACGCCATCCTCCGAGGGCACGCGCCCGTACCATGGTTTTTGAGGGATAACCCGGATACAGTGACCGGGTAATTCAACACCGCGAGAGGAGGAATCATGACACGCATCGTCGACGTCGCCCAGTACATCGTCGAGCGCCAGCCCGACGTCGACCGCATGAAGCTGCAGAAGCTTTGCTTCTACTCCCAGGCCTGGCACCTCGCCTGGGCGGGAGGACGCCTTTTCGAGGAGGACATGCAGGGTTGGACGTACGGCCCTGTCGCGCCTCGGCTCTGGAAGGCCGTGAAACTGGCCGAGAACGATGCACGGTCCTCCTCCGCTCCCGTCGAGAGCATCCGAGGCGGTGATTCCTCGCGACTCTCCGAGTACGAGCGCGCGGTCATCGAGGCCGTGGTGGCTCACTACGGCGATCTGAAGGGGACGGTCCTCTCCGACAAGAGCCACAGCACTCGCACGTGGCGGGAGAGCCGCGCGGGCCTGACGAGGACGGACCGCGGGAACGTCCCGCTCAGTCTGAAGACGCTGAGGGCGGAGGCCGTGGCGTCCTCCATGACCGGCGAGTCGCCGACCCCTCCCGCGATATTTCCCCCCGTCAGCGCGGATGGACTCGCCGCTGCGGTCGACCGCGTGGAACGCCGGAACTGGGACACGCTCCGGGCGCTGGCTGACCTGTGAACGACGATTCCTATTGCGACGAGACCAAACGCCAGGTCGAGGCGCTGAAGGACGCGGCCCGCACCGCCAACCGGCGGTGCGGGGCACGCATCGATCCCGTGCACGGCCCCGAGCACTATCGCGGGTACGGAGTGGACGAAAAGGCCCTCGACTCCGCGATCTCGGCCGCGTTCCAGACAATATTCGGCGAACCGGCCTTCCCGACCGTGTTCGAGCGCGCGGCGGCTCTCATCGCGTATCTCGCGAGAAGGCACGCATTCGACGACGGAAACAAGCGCACATCCCTCAGCGTCGCGCTGGCCTACCTTGAGAGCCGGGGCGTGGTCGTGACCGCACCGAAGCAGGCGATGATCGACCTGATTCAGGAGATCGTCGGATCGAAGGCGGCCCCACGCCAGGAAGACATCAAGCGGGTGGCCAAGCTCCTGCTGGAATGGTCCAGTCTCTGATTCAACCCCTCACGCGAACGCGGCGATCCCCGTCAGCTTCCGGCCGAGGATGAGCGTGTGCACCTCGTCGGTGCCCTCGTAGGTGCGCACGGACTCGAGGTTGACCGCGTGCCGCAGCGGCGAGTGCTCGGTGGTGATGCCGTTGCCGCCGAAGACGGTGCGCGCCTCGCGGGCGATCTCGATGGCGGTGCGGCAGTTGGCCAGCTTGGCGGCGGAGATCATGTGCGGCTCGAGCGTCCCGGCGTCCTTGGCCCGGCCCAGCCGCAGGGCGAGCAGCTGGCCCTGGTTGAGCGCGACGGTCATGTCCACCAGCTTCTTCTGCGTCAGCTGGAAGCCGGCCAACGGGGTGTCGAACTGCCGGCGGCTACCGGCGTAGTCCAGCGCGGCCTCGATGGAGTCGCGCGCAGCGCCCATCGCGCCCCAGGCGATGCCGTAACGGGCCTCGTTGAGGCAGAGGAACGGCCCGCGCATGCCGGGGTTTTCCGGCAGGATCGCCTCGGCGTCGAGCTCCACGCCGCGCAGCTCGATGTCGCACTGCAGCGAGGCGCGCATGGACAGCTTCGACTCGATGGGCGTGGCGGTGAAGCCGGCCGCGTCGGTCGGCACGATGAACCCGCGCACCTGCTCGTCCACGCCCTCCCTGAGGCGGGACTCGTCGAGCACCCCGGCGGCGCGCGCGGAGTCGTTGTCCACCTTCGCCCAGATGATCGCCACATCCGCGATCGAGGCCAGCCCGATCCAGCGCTTGGCGCCGTCGAGGATCCAGCGCCCGCCGTCGAAGCGGGCGCGGGTGGTCATCCCGGCCGGGTCGGAACCGGCCTCGGGCTCGGTCAGGCCGAAGCAGCCGATGAGCTCGCCGGCGGCCATGCCAGGCAGCCACTTCTCCTTCTGCTCCTCCGAGCCGTGCTTGGAGATCGCGCTCATCGCCAGCGAGCCCTGCACGGAGATCACCGTGCGCAGGCCGGAGTCGCCGGCCTCCATCTCCTGCATGGCGATGCCGTACTCGACGGCGCTGCGCCCGGGGCAGCCGTGGCCTTTGAGGTGCATGCCGAACAGGCCGAGCCCGGCCATCTCGGGGATCAGCTCGACGGGCAGGTGGGCGGCGTCGAACCAGGCGCCGATGTCGGGGCGCACGCGCCGGTCGACGAAGTCGGCGATGCGGTCGCGCACCTCCAGTTCCTCGGCGCTGAACTCGGATTCGATGTCCATCAGGTCGGTCACGCTCGGCATGTCGTTCTCCCTCTCGGCTGCGCCCTCGGCGGGGCGGTCGGTGTCAGGTAGGTGGCTGCCATCTTGGCGGTCCCGTGCGCGTTGCGTGATGGTTTTGCTTAACGACGTCCCGGCTGTTGCGGCGGCGGTATCAATTCGGCGTGGGCGTCGCGTAGAGCTCGCGGGCCAGGTCGACGAAGACCTTCAGCGCCTGGCTGCGGTTGTCGCGGCGCCACACGAGGCGCAGGTCGAGGGTGGGCCGGCCGGGCAGGCGGGAGAAGGAGACCCCGTGGGCGGTGAGGTTCTCGCGGATGGAGTCGAGGGTCAGTGCCACGCCCATGCCGGCGCCGACGAAGAGGAACTGCGTCATCGAGTCGGGGGCGACCTGGCCGACCTGGGCGGTGAAGCCGGCGGCGCGGGCCTGGTAGTTCAGGCGGTTCTGCAGGCCGGCGGACAGCCCGCCGGGCAGCACGATCCAGTTCTCGGCGGCCAGCTCGGAGAAGTCGATGTCGTCCTGGCCGGCGAGCCGGTGGTCGTCGGGGAGTGCGACGAGGAGCTCCTCGCGGGCGACGACTATCGACTCGATCTCGTTGGGCCAGGTGTCCCAGCGGCCGAACGTGGCGTCGAGGGTGCCTGCGGTGACCTGGCCGATGCCCTCGGGCGAGAGGCAGCCGGAATGCAGGTTGAGCTCGATGCCGGGGTGGGTGCGGGCCAGCTCGCGGGCGAGGGTGCCCACCCCACGCTGGAAGGAGGTGCCGGAGAAGCCGACGGCGATGCGCCCGGTGCGCCCGGAGGCGGCGTCACGCACGGCCTGCTCGGCGCGGCGGGCGGCGGCGACGAGCTCGCGGGCGGGCTCGACGAGGGCGGAGCCGGCGGGGGTGAGGGCGACGTGCCGGGTGGAGCGGGCGAAGAGTTCGGCGCCGAGGTTGGTCTCGAGCTGCTTGATCATGCGGGACAGGGGCGGCTGCGCCATGTGCAGGCGCTTGGCGGCGTGGCCGAAGTGCAGTTCGTCGGCGAGGACGAGGAAGGCCTGTGCCTCACGGACCTCCACGGCGGGCTCCTTCCGGTCGCGGGTCTTGTCGGTCGCGGGTCTTGTCGGTCGCGGGTGGATCGCGGCCAAGGGGCGGATCGCGCTCGCGGGTGGATTGATACCGAATGCGAGACCAACTTATCCGACTGTATGCCGTACGTCACCTTTTGCATACATTTAGGGTCCACCTCACTGCGTTAGGTGCCGGAAACGGTTCCGGTACCCGCGCCGGTTCCTCAGAGCCCGACGCGCCTGAGGAATGACCCCGACGCCCCCTACAACGAGGAGAGACGATGACCCGACCGCCGCAGGACACCAGAGCCGAGGACGACGAGGCCGCGCCGAGCGGGCCGCTGGCCGGCGTGGTCGTCGCCGACTTCTCCCGGGTTCTCGCCGGGCCGTACGCCACGATGCTGCTGGCGGACCTGGGCGCGACCGTCGTCAAGGTCGAGTCGCCTGGTGGTGACGACACCCGCGAGTGGCGCCCGCCGGTGCGCGACGGGGTGAGCACCTACTACCTGAGCGTCAACCGCAACAAGCGCTCCATCGCGCTGAACCTCAAGGACCCGGAGGACCTCGCCACGGCGCACCGGCTGGTGGGCGCGGCGGACGTGTTCATCGAGAACTTCAAGCCCGGCGGGCTGGCCAAGTTCGGCCTGGACCCGGAGTCGGTGGCCGAGCGGTGGCCGCGGCTGGTGCACGCCTCGATCACCGGTTTCGGCACCGCCGGCGGGGCGAATCTTCCCGGCTACGACATGCTGGTGCAGGCGACCAGCGGGCTGATGACGATCACCGGTGCGGCCGACGGCCCGCCGCAGAAGGCGGGCGTGGCGATCTTCGACGTGATCACCGGCCTGCACGCCGCGGTGGGGATCCTCGCGGCGCTGCGCGAGCGGGAGGCCTCCGGGAAGGGCCAGCACATCGCGCTGAACCTGCAGTCCTCGGCGCTCTCGGGCCTGGTCAACGCGGCCGGGGCGGTGGTCGCCGGCGGGGTGGAGCCGCGCCGGCTGGGCAACATCCACCCCTCGCTGTTCCCCTACGGGCCGTTCGCCGCGGCCGACCGCGAGGTGGTGATCGCCTGCGGCAACGACGCGCAGTTCGGCAGGCTCGTCGCCGCGCTCGGGGCACCGGGGCTGGCGGCCGACGAGCGGTTCGCCACGATGGAGCAGCGCAACGCCCACCGCGGGGACCTGCAGGAGCTTCTCGAGGAGCGGCTGGCCGCCGGCACCGCCGACGAGTGGACGCAGCGGCTGCGCGAGGTCGGCGTGCCGGCGGCGCCGATCATGAGCATCGGCGAGGGTGTGGCCTTCGCCGAGGAGCTCGGCCTCAACCCGGTGGTCGACGCCTGCGGGGTGCCCACGGTCGCCGACCCGATGGGTTTCTCGCGAACGCCGGTCGACTACCGGCTGGCCCCGCCCGCGGTCGACGAACACCGCGCGGAGATCCTCGCGTGGTTGGCGGAACGCGAGTCGTCGACGGCGGCCGATACCCCGGAGACAGGGAGGTGATCTCCGATGGGCATCGTCGCTCTCATCGTCCTGATCGGCGCGACCGTCGTCGTCAATGTCATTCTCAAGCGTGACATCGCCGAGGCCTTGTTCGTGGGGTTGGTCGGCACCTGCCTCGTCGGTGGACTCCAGGCGCCGCAACTGCTCTGGTACGGGGTGACCTCGGCACTCGCCTCTGAGGTCACCTTCGCAGCCATGGCCTTCGTGTTCATGGGGATCATCGTGCAGTCGACCGGCCTGATCGACCGGCTCATCACGATCCTCGACTCCATCTTCGGGCGACTGCGCGGCGGCGCCGGCTACGTTTCGACGGTCGGTGCCGCGATGATCGGCCTGATCGCCGGAAACGGGGCTGGCAACGCCGCGACCGTCGGCACCGTCACAATCCCGTGGATGAAGGAGACCGGCTGGAGCTCGAACCGCTCCGCGACCATCATCGCGGGCAACGCCGGACTGGGCATCGCACTGCCGCCGAACTCCACGATGTTCATCCTGCTCGCGATGCCCGCGGCGGCGGGCGCCTCGCCCTCGAGCGTCTACGTCGCCCTCGCCTGCGCGGGCGGCTACGCGGTCCTCTACCGACTGTTCGTCATCGGGATGTGGACACGCAAAGACGGCGTGCCGCGCACCCCTCACGAGAAGATGGTCCCCTTCCCCACGGCGCTGCGGCGAGGATGGACCTCACCGTTCATCTTCCTCGGGATCATCATCCCGGTGATCCTCACCGTGGGCCCGCTGGCCAAGTGGTTCACCGAGAGCACGCCCATCGGCGAGGAGGGACTCGGCTCGATCTCGATCATCGTGTGGGTGCCCATCCTGATCACGATCATCGCCCTGATCGAGGGGCGCCACCGGATCCGCCAGAACAACGAGCACTTCCGGGTCCAGCTGGCCAAGGACGCCGGCCAGTTCGCGACGGTGGGCATCTCGCTCTTCGCCGCGCTCGCAGCGGCGAACGTCATGCAGAAGCTTGGGCTCAGCGAGCAGCTCGAGGGCTGGCTGGACACGTTGAGCCTGCCGAAGATGGTGCTGCTGGGGCTCATCATCGTCATCGTCGTGATCGTGGCGACCCCGCTGTCCTCCACCGCGACGGCCGCCTCGGTCGGCGCCCCTGCGCTCGCCGCACTGGTCTCGGTGGGAATCGACCCGACGGTCGCGATCATCGTGCTGCTGCTGTGCACGTCCACGGAGGGCGCGTCCCCGCCCATCGGTGCGCCCATCTACCTCGCGGCGGCCATGGCCAAGGCGGATCCGCCGAAGATGTTCCCCGCCCTGATCGCGTTCTACGTCCTACCGGTGATGCTGCTCGCCTGGGTGATCGGCATGGGCATACTCCCGCTGTGGATACCCGGCTGACCGCCCTCGAACCTGAACTCAAGATCAGAAACCAGGGAGTTGCCCCATGAACATCTTCTTCGCGATCATCCGCACGCTTTTTCTTTTCACACTTTTTTGTTTCGTAGCGGGTGGAATGTTGATCGTCGCCGTTCAGACGGCGGGCCTGATCGGCATGCAGCCCGGGTGGGTCACCGACATCTACGAGCAGTTCGGCCCGTGGGTGTTCTCGGCGTCCTCGATCTGCGCGATCCTCGCGTTCGTACTGAAGTTCCGCCCGCACCCGGAGCACCACCATCACCACAGAAACGGGGAGCACGGCACACACGAACACGAGAGCTGAGCGTCGAGAAACCCCAAAGGTCAGGCACTTACCCTGACGGGAGAGGCCGAGAACCCTCCGGAGCATCCATGATCCGGCCCCGGACAGACAATGAAGACGTTGGAGTCGATGAGGTAGGTCATGCCGCTCCCCGCCGCGCCAGTTGGGCGTCGAGACTCCCGATCTTCAGGTTTGTCAGGCTCATCGTCTCCGTGTAGCTGGTGCCGCCGGCCAGGACGTCGGAGAGGATGGCCGCCAGGGCCGTCTTGCCGACCCGGACAGGCACGGTGAGGTGGAAGTTCTCGCCACCCTGGGTCTTCGCCTGGGCGGCCTGAGCTGCCAGGGCGGCCAGACGCCGGGACTCCCGCCGGAAGACGTCTTCGACGAGATCGGCGTCGACCATCCCCGCATCCTTCACCACCAGCAGCACCAAGAGCTCGGAGCAGCAGTAGCGCCCGGCCAGACGCTGCGCGTCCTCGACGAGGCTCTCCGCCCGCACCGGCTGCCTGTGGAGGTCCTCCGGAGGCACCAGCACCTGCGCGGCGACGCTGTTGCACCACCGTTCCGGACCGGTGCCGGCACGTGCCCCCGGAACGCTGTCCGCGCTGACCCCGCTCTCCCCGCGCCAGATGTGCGCACACTCGTGGAGGAAGGAGAACACCTGGCCGGCTTTTGTGTCGGCCGTGTTGACGAAGATCAAGGGCGCGGTCTCGTCGAAGAGGCTCAGGCCGCGGAACTCGTCGACGGAGAGCTTCCGGTGAGTGTCATTGCCCACCACGGAGTTCCGCATGACCAATCCACCGAGCTCCTCAAACCGGTCGACGAGGTGGGTGAGGGCTCTGGCGGTGCCGGATCGTCGCGGCGGTCTCCTCGACGCCCCAGTCCCGCGCGGAGCCGGGGAAGTCCAGCGGTTCGGCGCCTTCCCGCTCGGCGTAGTCGATGTACCAGTCCTGGACGCGTTGACAGTGGTAGACGGTGTCGAGGAGTTCGGGACTGACATGCTCCGGTGCGCCGTGCCCGGCCCGGAAATCGGTGACCGGCAGCTCCAGGACCGGCGGTTCGTCGAGCAGCAGAAAACCGAAGGGCACATGGGTCCGCTTCGCGAGGTCCCGGACCTGCTTGACCGTGGGCTTCGCCTCGCCCTCCAGCCACGCGCGCCACTTCGGCCACGTCCGTTCGGCCGTCTCGGAGTCCAGACCGGCCCTTTCGGCGGCCCACCGCAGCACTTGGGGGTTGACGTCGGCACGAGGAGCGGCCATCCCGGTATCCCTCCCTTTCACAGTCCGCGGGGTGTCTGTCTCTCCGGACGGCGTTGCGCACCCGCCCACCGTCATCATCGCAGGATTCCGGGGCGAACGCCGCCATCTGATTAGACGGCTCGGCGCGTCTCATGGTTCCGCTGCACGGCGTCACCGCTACACAGCGACTCCGCTGCGCGAACTCCGGTACCGACACGGGACGCGGCGGACCGAGGAGCCGGCCGACTTCTAGCCCCGCAGGGTCACGGTGCCGTCGGGTGGTGGACGGTCACGCTGCCGTCCGAGTGGTGGACGGTCACGCTGCCGTCCGAGTGGTGGACGATGACCACCACGGTGCCGGCGCCGTAACCCTCCGAGCCACCGCCGGTCTCGCCGAGCTCGGAACCGTCGGAGTCACCCGGCTTGTCCGGCTCGGGCTTGTCCGGCTCGGGCTTGTCGGGCTGTTCGGGCTTGTCGGGCTGGTCGGGCTTGATGGGCTGCGCTGGCTCCAGCGGGGTCCAGGGCACCGAATGCCCGGGCTCGCCAGGTTCGGTCGTGCCCGGCTCCGAGGGCTCCGAGGGATCCGAAGGCTCAGTGGTGCCCGGCTTCTCGTCCGGTTTGTCCGAGCCGTCCTCCTCCGAGTCGCGCGGCTTCGTCGGCTTCGTCGGCCCCTCCGGCTCGTTGGGCTCGGCGGGCTCCGAGGAGGAGCCGTCCGAGCCCGGCTTCGGGGTCGTGCCTGGGTCGGCCGACTCATCGGAGTCGCCGGGCTTCGAGGGCTTCACAGGCTTGCCGGGCTCGAGGATCCCGCCCGGCACCGAGCCGTTGCCCGGGACCAGGACGAGGCCACCGGAACCGGTGTCCTCGCCACCTGGCTGCACCGGGGTCGGACGGGCGATGATCGTCGTGCCGTCGCCTCGGCCCGTGGACGGGGCGGACCCACCGTTGCCGGAACCGCCGTTACCGCCGTTGCCGCCGCCGGAGGGCACCAGAGGCGCGGGCGCCGGAACGGGCACCGGCACGGGCGCAGGTGCCGGGGCGGGCGCAAGCGCCGGAGCGGGCGCGCCGCCGCCTGCGGGACGGCTGCCACCGGCGGGACGACCGCCGTCGGCGAGGACCGAGGCGTTGCC
The DNA here is from genome assembly GCF_030232385.1 of Corynebacterium sp. MSK006. Taxonomy (NCBI): domain Bacteria; kingdom Bacillati; phylum Actinomycetota; class Actinomycetes; order Mycobacteriales; family Corynebacteriaceae; genus Corynebacterium; species Corynebacterium sp. MSK006. The sequence continues at coordinate 75,835 of NZ_JASPJZ010000004.1, read as the reverse complement.
GGAGACCCCGGTGCCCTGGCGCGCGGTGCCGGCGCCACCGGTGAGCCCCGGTGCCACGCTCGTACCGCCGGAACCGACCGAACCCGCAGAACCCGCGGACCCCGCGGACCCGGCCGAACCGCCGCCCTGCGCGATGTTGGCCTGCCCGGCCGGACGCGCCGCAGAGGTGGAGCGAGAACCGGAGGAGGAACGACGCGGGGCCTTGCCGTCGCGCTCGGCCTCCCAGTCGTCCCACATCAGGTTGAAGCAGTGACCGGTCAGCCCGACGCTGCCGTCGGCGAAGTAGGTGGTGCCCAGCTCCTCGGCGCGCCAGTCGCCGCAGCCGGAGATCTCCCCCATCGCGCCGCCCGGGCTGAGCCCCTCCGGGCTCTCGCCCAGCTTCGGCCGCTTCAGCCCGTCGCGCCCCTTCGACCCGGAGGCGTGGGAGCCGACGGAGTCACCCCCGTCTACCCCCGTGTCATCACCGCATGCGGCGAGGCTCAGGACGAGAGGTGCGCAGGCAAGCGCAGCCAACAAGCCCCGGACACTATTCATGGCCTTATTCTCTCATATGCACCCCCTGTGAACCACCTGGCAGGTGGAGATATTAGCCACGGCGCACGGGACGTAGTGCGGAAGAACTCACGGAAACAGGGGCGGACGGGACGTCGGCAATGTAGCGTGCATCACAAACGAACGGTGATTCGTATCGCCGTCGCATAACCCCGTACGCACACGGAAACCCACACACCCGTGCCCGAGGAGGCCGACATGTCCCTGCAGCCCACCCCGCACCCCGAGGCCAAGAAGCTCACCGACGCCGACTACCCCGACTTCCTGCTGCTCGACGCCGACCTGCCCGCCGACGTCATCGAGCTGCGCGACCGCATCCGCGCCTTCGGCCGCGACGTCGTCTTCGACGTGATCAACGAGTACTGGGAGCGCGCCGAGTTCCCGCCCGAGGTGGTCAAGGGCCTGGCCGAGCTCGGCATCGCCGGCGGGCAGATCTCCGGCTACGGCTGCCCGGGCCACTCCGAGCTGGCCATGGGCATCGTCGCCCGCGAGCTGGCCATGATCGACGGCTCCGTCAACACCTTCTTCGGCGTGCACTCCGGGCTCGGCATGGGTGCCATCCACACCCTCGGCGACGAGGAGCAGCGCCAGCGCTGGCTGCCGGCGATGGCGCGCTTCGAGAAGACCGGCGCGTTCGGCCTGACCGAGCCCTACCACGGCTCCGACTCGGTCTCCCTGGAGACCTCCGCACGCCGCGAGGGCGACGAGTGGGTGCTCAACGGCCACAAGCGCTGGATCGGCAACGGCCACCAGGGCGACGTGATCGTCGTCTTCGCCCGCGGCGAGGCCGACGGCCAGGTCAAGGCCTTCGTGGTGGAGAAGCGCGGGGACGGCAGCTACCCGGAGGGCTACCGGCCGACGGCGATCGAGGGGAAGTTCGGCAAGCGCGCCATCCAGCAGGCCGACATCGAGATCGAGGACCTGCGCATCGCCGAGACCAACCGCCTGCAGAACTGCAACAGCTTCAAGGACGTCAACAAGGTCCTCGGCGCCACCCGCGGCGGCGTGGCGTGGGAGGCCGCCGGGCACGGCGTTGCCGCCTTCGCCGTGGCGCGCCAGTACGCGCTGGACCGCACCCAGTTCGGCGCCCCGATCGCCGGCTACCAGCTCGTGCAGGAGAAGCTGGCCACGATGCTCGCCGGGGTCACCCAGAACGAGCTGCTGTGCCGCCGGATGATCGAGCTGATCGACCGCGGCGAGTTCACCCACGCGATGGCCTCCATGATGAAGATGCAGACCGTGCGCAACTCGCTCGAGGTCTGCCGCATCGGCCGCGACATGATGGGCGGCAACGGCGTGCTGCTGGAGAACCGCGTGGCCCGCCACCTCTCCGACATGGAGGTCGTGGCCACCTACGAGGGCACCGACTCCATGCAGGCGCTCATCCTCGGCCGCGAGATCACGGGCGTCTCCGCGTTCACGAGCGTGAAGCGGTAGCGGGGCCGGCGCCGGAGGGGCGCGGGCGCATCAATTGACGACGTCGTCGTGGTCGCCGTGTGCGGTCATGCGCGGCCACGTGCGGTCATGCGCGCCGCAGGGCGGCGCGGGCGATCAGCCCGGCCAACTCACCGGGACGGCTCCACATCGGCCAGTGTCCTGTGGGCAGGTCGATGAACTCGACGTCGCCGAGCTTCGCGACCTCGGCGAACATCGGGTGCCCCGCCTGCGCCATCTCCCGGACCTGTCGCGCGGACATCGAGCAGCACACCATCGTGGTCGGCACGTGTGCGCGGGCCTCGTTGCCCAGCTCGACGGCGGCACGCATCACTCCCGCCGGCTCGGGCACCGCCCGTTCCCGGAAGCGGTCGAGGTGCGCGGCGCTCAGCCCCTCGAGGCTGGCCTGCGCACCGAGCACGTCGAAGGCCGGCAACGGCACCTCCGTGACGGACCCGGGCAGATCGGGGGCGTAGACGCTGCCCGGCATGACGGGGCCGGAGTCGACCCACACGCCCCGGCGGATCAGTTCGGGGTGCCGGTCGATCACGGCGGTGACCAGAGCGCTTCACCAAACGCTACGACTCCGAACGCCAACGGAGACCACAGGCAAGTACCTAACAAGATCAGCACAACCCGTACAAACCGAGCAGAGAACCGTGGCGACGAGCCATTGCCCAGCAAGAACCCCGAGACTGAGCACCGATCACCACAGAGCCCAACCAGCGCCCAGCCCAAGAAACTCCCGCAAGCTAAACCGCGAACCGCGACAGCGAGAATGAATCGTCAAGCACGTCTTCCTCCAAGACGGTTCGAGCAGCACGCTTCCCCAAGCCGCACGACATTTTGAAGCCTTTGCCGGACAGACCCCCGACCACCAACACCGACCTTGAGGAATCCACCCAATCGAACAAGAAATCACGATCGGACGTATAGAGATCCGGGTAACCGGTCGCACGGACGGGATATTTGCTCACCCCCCTCATGGCCGACCCCACTATCGTCCCGGCCTCCCGTAGCTCCTCGACACTCGCTGAAGAGTCAAAATCTAGCCCTCCCGGGGCGAAGTCCACCTCCTTATGCGGAACCAGGCCCGAAATTTTAACGTGCCGCCCGTCCAGGGCAGGAGCACCGTAAACATTCAAACCCCCAATCGTCCGAGAGAACACCGGAAACGCCGCCGGGGAGAAACCGTGACTCCGTGCCTGGAACCAAGTCATCAGCACCCGACGTGGAGAAGAAAAGCCAGCTAGCTTCGGGAGGAGCGAGGCGCCCCAAGCCCCAGCTGAAACGATGACACGATCGAACATTTCTACGCGATCGCCAACTGACAACGCGACAGCTTCACCCCTGGTCGACACCCCAGAGACGGGATCGTTAACTACTTCTGCGCCATTCCTGCAGGCATCCTCTACAGCGTCGTTGACGGCTAGGTCCGTGCGGAGAAAGCCTCCCGAAGGGTCGAAAAAACCAACCTCTCCATCCCTTAAGACATGCTGCGGAAACCGGCGAGCCATTTCCGCACGGCCCAAGATTTCATAGTCCAGTCCGAATTTTTCGGCATAGTCAGAAAGCGTCCTTAGGGATCGCCCCTCAACGGGAACGATCGAAAGCGCGCCACACTCCACGAACACCTCTGGCGAGGTTAGGTTGGGGTCACGCCATATCTCATAGGACTCCTCGATTAGATCGTGGAAATGCTGACCTTCCCGGTAGACCCTTCGAAAAAGCCGAGTATCTCCTCCAACCGCCGATCTATCACCACCGACGCCTGCCATTTCAAAACCAACGACACGGGCGCACCGACCTGCCAGCGAGCGGAGCGCGAACGACCCAACTGACCCAAGACCTACAACTGCAACGCGAGCGGAACAAACCATATTCCCACCAATCAACTCACACTTTTCCGACAACGAAACTCAAAGCCAAAGAACGACATCCCAACAAGCGTCAAATAGAAGCTTCACGATTGCCTAGCGGCAGCGAAGAATCGGCGAGCCCTATCGGACTTCGCGTTGTCAATAACCTGGTCTGCAGGCCCCTGTTCGGCTATCTTCCCGCCATCCAAGTAGATGACGGTATCCGCAACCTCACGCGCGAACTCGATTTGGTGCGTGACGATCAGCATCGTCATACCTTCCTCTGCGAGTTGCCGGATGACCGCGAGGACTTCGCCGACCAACTCGGGGTCTAGCGCAGAAGTCGGCTCATCCAAAAGCATAAGCCGAGGCCCCATCGCCATCGCTCGGGCAATCGCCACACGCTGCTGCTGCCCACCCGAGAGCTGATCCGGATAGTGCCCGGCAAAGTCTTCAAGTCCGACTTTCTTCAACTCTGCGATGGCGTCTTTACGGGCATCCTCTTTGCGCTTTTTCAAAACGCAAACAGGCGCTTCCATCACGTTTTCAAGAGCCGTCTTATGTGGAAACAAATTAAATTTTTGAAATACCATGCCAACCGATTGACGATCAATTGCGAGCTTTCCGTCCCCACTAATACGTATCGATCCAACGCCTTCAGGCTCATAACCAAGTAGATCGCCAAATACCTCGATCCGCCCAGAATCAATTACTTCCAGCCGATTGATACATCTGAGCAAAGTGGACTTCCCAGACCCGGAAGCACCCAACAGGCAAACCACTTCTCCTTCGTTTTGAACGAATGAAATTTCATCCAGAACCCGCCTCTCACCAAAACTCTTTGAGACACGGTCGACCGTGATCGCATGCGCAATCTGGTCATGTTTATTTTCTTGCTGTCGACGTGCATGCATTTACCTCAACCCCTACTATTTATTCGAGACGTAGCGTCCTCGACTCAAGCGTCGTTCAAGCCGGATTTGAACTGCGGTAAGTATTGTAACCATGACCAAATACCAAATGGAAGCAACCAGCAGAAGCGGAATCACCTGATAGTTGTTCGAATATATTATCTGCGCCGAGTAAAGCAGGTCATTAAGAGCAATTACACTGACGAGAGACGTGGTTTTCAACATCGTGATGACCTGATTTCCGGTCGGCGGAACGATGACCCTGAGCGCTTGGGGCAGGATGATCCGAGACATCCGTTGCCGAGAGTTCATGGCAAGTGCTCCAGCAGCCTCCCACTGTCCGCTATCGATGCTCGATATTCCTGAACGTATAATCTCAGCCATGTAGGCACCCTCGTGCAGCGAGAACGCCAGAAACGCTGCCATAAATGGAGATATTATTTGATTCGCGTTGAACTCCAGGGAAATATCCAAACCTGGCACTTCCACGCCAGTAGCCGGAAAAAGCGCAGCCAAGTTGAACCAAAGCAGAAGTTGCACAAGCAGCGGCACACCTCGGAAAATCCATATGTAGCCCTCTGCGATTATGTATAATTGTTTCGATTTCGACAATTTCATCAACGCCAGAAGCGCCCCGATAACCGTACCGCAGACCGTTGCCGCTATTGTCAAAAGTACAGTATTTACAATCCCAATAAGGATGTTGGGGTCAAATAGAAATTCGGCTACCGTAGGCCATCTGAAGTTCGGGTTAAGCGCGATCACTACAGTGGCAACAACCACGATTGATATAGCTATGTATCCGCCGATTTTTGCACGCGTGTCGCGGGCTGGTAGCACCCGGGCGGGGGTTTGTTTGACGTTTTCCGCAATAGTAGCCATGTCAACCTTCAATCTCCGTGGATTCAATCCGCTGGTCTTGCATCGAATATTTTTCAAGCAACCGGTCATAACCTCCGTTTTCCATCAGTTTCTTCATGGCCATTTCTATAGCTTTCGAAAGGTCAGATCCTTTCGTCACCCCTATCCCCAGTGTTGAACCTTGGGTGAGCTTTCCATTTTCCACTAATCGCGTTTCTTGGGACGCGGCATAGGAGAGTACTGGTGCATCTACTGCCGTAGCGTCCACCCTCTGGCTGAGCAAAGCTAGCAATGCTTTTTGCTGGTCAGGGAATGCCGCTGTTTCAAGCTCAGGAGCGCCTATTTGTTCACATTTTTCAGCTTCTTCAGGAAGTACCGTCGTCATTTGGTATGAACCTGCCGATGCGCCTACTTTGCGACCACATAGCGTCTCGGGCGTTACTTCATTTTCGCGCCCTTCAAGTACGCCAAGGGAAGTGGACGATTGGTAGTAGTGGACGAAGTCCAGTACTTCTCGGCGCTCATCCGAAATCGCCATGTTGGAAAAGGTGACTTCGTACCGTCCAGCCTGTAACCCCGGTATAATTTGGTCGAAAGGAGACGCGTGAATATCCGTTTCGAGCCCCATTAGAGCTGCTACATGGGTGGCTAGATCAGGGTTGAACCCCTCTATCTTCCCTGTTGCCGCATCCGGTATGTTTAGGGGCGCCATTCCGTCCGCGGTTATAACAGTTAGTACCCCATCGCTTGCAACGTCTTCAGGTACTAGAGCAGTAACTTCTGGGTCGGGGTTAGGCAGCGGAATATCATGATTTCCGTCTGTCCCGGTAGTCTCAGTCTTTACCGGGGAACATGCACTGACGAGCAGAAGCCCAGTGCATGCAATCGTTTTTAGGCCACGGTGCTTCATTTTTCCTCCTGGCCATCTTGTCGCTCGGGCGGAAGATCTTGCTTAGCTGGATCTGATTCGGTGATGCCTCTACAAATCGATACGGTCCTGGCTTGATGCCGGATAGTATCAAGGGCAAATGTTGTTTTGTGCATTTTTCTAGGCTCGGTGTTTGTTGGTACTTTTTATGTATCAATCTGCAGTCTTCAGGGCTTCCCCCGAACCCCGCGGTGCAGTACCCAGTCTTCTTCGGTTTTTCGTTCCTCTATTGGTGTGTACCCGGGTTGCTCCAGGAACATCACCTACATCACGGCCATGAGCACTGCTGCCGTTTTTGCTGGCGGAGCTGCACGCTTCCTTGCGCTCTCGACTCCACGGTCGTTGTTCGCGCGTGGATTCAAATCCTGCGGAACATGCGATTGTCGATAGCGTCGGGCGTCGTACCCGTCTTCGCTTCGGGTACCTTCTTCGCACAGGCCCGGGTTTTGCCGAGCCTTCTTAGAAGTAGATGCCCAGGGGTGTAGTCGCTCTCCCATTGCACCTCAGAATTGCCTCCTTTCCCCTTGCACGGTTGGCTTCCGTTACAGGTCGGTATGGCGTTGCCGTGAGACCTCCGGATACAGCGACAGGCACAGGTTGGTCAGGGTCAACGGATCCGAGAGCGACTCCCCCAGCAGCTCCTCGATGCGCCGCAGCCGGTAGCGCACCGTGTTCTCGTGGACCAGCAGCTGCGCGGCCGTGCTGGAGACCGTCAGCCGGGAGCGTAGGTAGACGATGAGGGTCTCGCGCAGTTCGGGGTGCTCACTCAGGGGTGCCACGAACCCGGTGAGCGCCTCCTGGCCGGCCCGCGCGCGGTTGGCCGCGAGCAGCCACTCCGCCGGGGTGAGGTCCTCGGCCGCGATCACCGCGGGTGCGCCCGCCTGCCCTTCCTCGGCGCGACCCGGCACCCGGCGGCGCGCGACCTCCGCGGCCGTGCGCGCCGTGCGCACCGCCTCCGGCACGCGCGTGAGCTGGTCGAATGCGGCCGAGAGCCCTGCGATCACCGACGGGGTCGCTGCCACGTCCGCCGCGCCCTCGGCCTCCCGCTCCCCCGGCTCTTCCCGCTCCCCCGACCCCGCCAGCGCGGCGGCGAGCCCGCCGCGCGCGCTCTCCGCGGGCAGCGCCAGCAGCAGTTCGGTCTCGCCCTCGCCGCTCGCCTCGAGGGCGAGCATCGGCAATTCGGCGACCCCCGCGGCGTCGGCAAGCGCCGCCACCGCCTCGGGCGCCAGCCTGTCCCCGGCCGCGTCGGTGCACACGGCCAGCCGCAGCGGGGCGTACGGGGTGAAGCCGAACTCTGCCATGCGGCGCCAGGCGCGGTGCTCGCCGGCCGGGCTGACGCCGAGGCGCAGGTCGCGCAGCAGTTCCGCGGAGCCGATGCTGCGCTGGGTGCGCGAGAACTCGTCGACGGCCCCGTAGGAGCCGAGCACTGCCTCGACCGCCTCGAAGGCCGGCGGGGCCACGGCACGCACCCGCCCGGCGTCGAAGGCGGCGAGGACGAACTGGTAAGCGTGCGCGCCGACGCGGACCTCGCGGGCGGCGGTGAACCAGCGCCCGATCTCGCCGTGGCCAGCCACTCGCGCACGAGCGCCACCGGCGCCCCGCCCGAGGAGCCGAGCAGCTGCGCGCCGTCGCCGAAGACGAGTGCCGCGCCGTCGACGGCCTGCGCGAGGGCCTCGACCAGGCCGGTCAGCGGTTCCAGGCCGGTCCCGGCGCGCAGGACCGCGCGCATGACGGCGAGCTCCTCCTTCGGGTCCGTCATGGATCTCCCCTCGCTCGGCCGTTTCCTTCCGCGCGGCCTGCCCGCGCCCGGGTCTTGTGGTTTCCACAAATCCGGTTGGGAAGAATCATAGTTTTTTCATGGTCGTCGCGGACACACCGAACGCCAGATATGGCACAACTCATATAGAGGAGGAAACCATGTCAGAGCTCAGAGTCGCGGTCGACGTCGGCGGAACCTTCACCGACGTCTGCATCTTCGACGACACCGAGAAGTCCATGCGAGTCACCAAGGTCCCGTCCACCCCCGACGACCCGATGCGGGCCGTCATCGCCGGCGTCGAGCGCGGCGAGATCGACCTCAGCAACGTCGAGTTGTTCTCCCACGGCACCACCGTGGCCACCAACGCCCTGATCACACGCCGCTTCCCCAAGACCGCGATGGTCACCACGAAGGGCTTCCGGGACGTCCTCGAGATCCGCGACGGCACCAAGGACGAGCTGTGGGACGCCTACAAGGACGTCTCCGGGCCCTACCTGCGCCGCCGCGACCGCTTCGAGGTCACCGAGCGCGTCGACTCCGCCGGCCGCGTCGTCGAGCCGCTCGACGAGGACGAGGCCCGTGACCTGGCCCGCCTCCTGCGCAAGCGCGGCGTGGGCACCGTGGCCGTGTGCTTCATCAACTCCTACGCCAACGGCGACAACGAGGTGCGCATGCGCGAGATCCTCGAGGAGGAGCTGCCGGAGGCGACGGTGTCGACCTCGGCGGAGATCCTGCCGGAGATCTTCGAGCACGAGCGCTTCAACACCACCGTCTCCAACGCGGTGCTCGGACCCCTGGTCGCCGGGTACGTCGAGCGCCTGGACGGCAAGCTCAAGGACGGCGGCTACGACGGCGACCTGCTCCTGCTGCACTCCGGCGGCGGGTCAATGACGCCGACGATGGTTAAGCGCTTCCCGGTCCGCCTGGCGGCCTCGGGCATCGCGGCCGGGGCGATCGCCGCCCAGCACATCGCCGAGCAGTGCGGCTACCGCAACGCCGTCGGCCTGGACATGGGCGGCACCTCGACGGACATCTCGATCGTCGCCGACGGCGAGCTGCGCGTGACCAAGGAGTGGGAGGTCGAGTACGGCCACCCGATCGTCTTCCCCAGCATCGAGGTGCTGACCATCGGCGCCGGCGGCGGCTCGCTGGCGCACATCGATATCGCAGGCTCCCTGCGCAACGGCCCGCAGTCCGCGGGCGCGGACCCGGGCCCCGCCTGCTACGACCAGGGCGGCACGGAGCCGACGAACACCGACGCGAACCTGGTGCTCGGCCGCCTGGGCACGCAGCTCGCGGGCGGCGCGATGAGCCTGAACGCGGAACTGGCGGAGCAGGCCGTCAACGAGACGATCGCCGGCCCGCTCGACCTGGAGACGGCGGAGGCCGCGGAGTCGATCCTCAAGGTCGCCAACGCGAACATGGCCGACGCGGTGCGCCTGGTCTCCATCCGCCGCGGCCTGGACCCGCGTGACTTCGCGCTGATCGCCTTCGGCGGCGCCGGCGCGCTGCACGGCGCGGAGGTGGCCCGCGAGCTGGGCATCCCGACCGTGGTGGTGCCGCCGAACCCGGGCGTGACCTCGGCGATGGGCTGCCTGCTCGTCGACGTCCAGCACGACCTGGCCACCATGTACACCACCTCCACCGACGACGCGGACCGCGACCACCTGGAGCACGAGTTCGCCGCCCTGGAGGACGAGGCCACCGAGCGGCTGCGCCACGAGGGCGTGGCCGAGGAGGACCGGGAGCTGCGCCGCGGCATCTCGATGCGCTACGCCGGGCAGTGGCGCTCCCTGCAGGTCCCGATCGGCTCCGGCCCGGACGCCCTGGACGCGGTGGTCACCCGCTTCCACGAGGAGCACGAGCGCCAGTTCTCCTTCCGCAACGACGAGACCCCGGTGGAGATCTACCAGCTGCACCTCAAGGCCGTGGGCAAGACGCCGAAGCCGGCGTTCACCCCGACCCCGGACGCCGGGGAGAAGACCCCGGAGCCGACGGCCACGCACAAGGTGCACTTCCGCCGCGACTGGCACGAGACCCCGGTCTACAACCGCGACGCGCTGGGCCCGGGCATGGAGATCGCCGGGCCGGCGATCATCAACCAGCTGGACTCGACCACGGTCGTGCCGCCGGAGACCCGCGCCGAAATCGACGAATGGCTCAACATCCGCATCCACCTGACGGGAGACGACCAGTGACCACCACAACCGATTCGCCCACCAGCCTGCACCCGGTCACCTTCGAGGTGCTCAAGAACGCCTTCGCCACCAGCGTGGACCTGATGAGCGAGCAGATCCTGCGCACCTGCTACTCCTTCGTGATCTACTCGCGCGACTTCTCCTCGGCCCTGTGCGACGCCGAGGGCAACACGGTCATGCAGGGCTCCGGCGACATCGCCGTGCACGTCGGCACGCTGCACTTCCAGTGCAAGGCGGTGCTCGAGGAGTTCGCCGACGACATCCACCCGGGCGACGTCTTCTGCGTCAACGACCCGTACCACGGCGGCACCCACATCAACGACGTCAGCTTCATCCGCCCGATCTTCGTCGGGGACGAGATCATCGGCTTCGCCCAGAACAAGGGCCACTGGGCGGACATCGGCGGCAACGTGCCGGGTTCCTTCGACGTCAACGCCCGGGAGCACTTCTCCGAGGGCCTGCGCATCACCCCGGTGCGCGTGCGCAGCGAGGGCCGGCTGCTTCACGACGTCGCGCAGTTGCTGGTGTCCAACACCCGCGCGCCCGAGCAGGCCTTCGGTGACCTCAACGCGCAGACCGAGGCGACGGCGGTGTGCGAGCGCGAGGTGCTGCGCCTGGTGGACAAGTACTCCAAGGACACCGTGGTCACCGCGATGCGTGAGACGCAGGACTACGTGCGCCGCACGGTGCTCGGCAGCCTGGCGGACCTGCCGCACGGGGAGTGGGAGACGGTGGACTACATCGACTCCGACCCGGCCTTCGGCGAGGGCCTGGTGCCCATCAAGGTCAAGCTCACCCTCGACGGTGAGGGCATCCACTACGACCTCTCGGAGTCGGCGCCGGCGGTCTCGACGTTCCTCAACTCCGGTTACGGCGCGACGCACTCGGCGATCTACGCGGGCACCAAGACCTTCTTCCCGGAGGTGCCGCTCAACTCCGGCTTCTACGCCGCGGTGACCGCGGAGCTCGGCGGGGAGGGCTCGGTGGTCAACGCCGGCTGGCCGTACGCCGTGTCGGGGTTCTGCTCGGGCCCGTACGAGAAGGTGATGAACGCCGTCTTCGAGCTGTGGAGCCAGATCATGCCGGAACGGGCCATGGCGTGCGCGTTCAACCTGGAGTATCTGCTGGTCGGCGGGCATGATGCGCGCACCGAGGAGCAACGGTACTTCATGTGGTACGACTGGATGGCCGGCGGCTGGGGTGGCCGCTCGACCAAGGACGGTTCCTCGGCGACGGCGCCGGTGTTCGGCACGGGCCTGGCGGTGCAGTCGGTCGAGGGCCAGGAGCGCCTGAACCCGGTGCTGACCACGGGCCATGAGATCAAGGCGGACTCCGGCGGGCCGGGTAAGTTCCGCGGCGGCTGCGGCGTGGAGAAGGGCGGCACGCTCACAGACGCGCTGAAGGCCGTGATGAGCTACTGCTGCGACCGCGGCCGCTCGGTGACCTGGGGCATCGAGGGCGGGCTGCCGTCGGTGCCGCACGGGGTGTGGCTGAACAAGGGCAGTGACGAGGAGCGCTACCTGGGCGCGACGTTCTCGGACGTGAAGATCCGCCCGGGCGACACCTTCACCCGCCCCTCGGCCGGTGGCGGCGGCTACGGCGACGCGCTGGAGCGCGATCCGGAGGCGGTGCTGGAGGACGTCATCGACGGCTATGTGAGCATCCGCCGCGCCGGGCGCGACTACGGCGTGGTCATCCACGAGATCGACGCGGAGCTCGACGAGTACGAGATCGACGAGGCCGCCACCACCGCCCGCCGCGAGGAGTTCCGTGCGGCGCGTGCGGAGTGGCTCAACGCGGATCCCGAGGAGGTCGCCCGCGGTTACCGCGAGGGCGAGCTCGACGTCTACGACGTGGTCCGCCGGCACGGCGTGATCCTCGAGTGGGGCTCCGGCGAGCTGCTGCCGAAGACCACCGAGCATTACCGGGAGACGATGCAGCGTCGCTCGGCGAGCGCCTGGTGATTGCCTCCCGCTGCAGTTGACGACGCCCCGGGGGCCACCCGGGGCGTCGTTTCTTGCGGTCGGTGGGGCGCGACGGCTGCGCCGCCGCGACGGGAAGTACCACGCTCACGCGCGGCGCGGTCTGGCGGCTACGCGGCGGTCGGCTCCTTCTGAACCTTGGTGAAGGGCTTGGCCGGCCACCAGAACTTCTCGCCGAGCAGCTGCACCACCGCCGGGATGAGCAGCGTGCGCACCACGAGAGTGTCCAGCAGGACGCCGAGGAAGATGACGATGCCGATCTGGGCGAGCACCACCAGTGGCAGCACGCCGAGGGCGGCGAAGACGGAGGCCAGCAGGATGCCGGCGGAGGTGATCACGCCACCGGTGGCGGACAGCGCGCGCAGCACGCCGCGGCGCGTGGCCTCGCCCGGGGCGGCGATGCCGACGGCGACCGAGCCGCCGGCGGCGGCCTTCGAGGCACCGGCAGCACCGGCGCCGACCTCCCCAACCGAACCGTCGGGCTTAGCTGACGCGAGCTGGGCGGCCTCTTCCTTGGCGCGGGCGACCAGGAAGATCGAGTAGTCGATGCCGAGGGCGACCAGGAAGACGAACGCGTAGAGCGGGGTGGTCGAGTCGAAGCGGTCGAAGCCGAAGATCCCGGTGGAGGCCCACCAGCCCAGGCCGAGTGCGGCGATGTTGGTCAGCAGCACGGTGGCGGTCATGATCAGTGCCGCGAGGAACCTGCGCAGCAGGAACACCAGGGCAATGAAGATCAGGCCGAGGATCAGCGGGAAGACGACGGTGCGGTCGCGCGCGGCGGCCTCCTCGGCGTCGACAAGCTGGGCGTCCTGGCCGCCGACGAGGGACTCCGCGCCCACCCCGGAGAGCGCCTCGCGGGCGGCGGTGGTGTCGAGGTTGGAGACACTGAGCATGGCGTAGTCGTCGGCGGCGCCCTGCTCGCGCACGGTGGCACCGGCGTCCTCGAGCGCGGTGGTTGCGGCGGCCGCATCGCGGGTCGCGACCTGCGCCGGGGTGGCGTCCTGCTCGGGGAAGGCCTCCTCGAGGTTCTCGGCGGCGGTGATGGACTCAGGCGTGTCGAGGAACTGGTCGGACTGAACGAGCCCCGTGGTGATGCCGAGGGCACCGGTGCAGGCGGCGCCGATGACGATCAGCGAGGTCGCGGTGACGGCGACGGGCTTCTTCTCCACGAAGCCGGCGACGCGGTCCCACAGCTTGTGCTCGGGCTCGTCGCCGACCTTCGGGATGCGCGGCCAGAAGACCCAGCGGCCGAAGGTCACGAGCACGCCGGGCAGCACGAACATGGCGAAGATAAAGGCGACGACGATGCCGATCATCGCCGAAAGACCGAGCCCGCGGGTGGTGGGCACGACGCTGGCGAGCAGGCAGACCACGCCGAGCACGACGGTCGAAGCCGAGGCGGTCACGGTGCGCAGCGTCGGGGCCCAGGCCCGTGCCATGGCGGCGAACCGGTCGTCAGTGGCGGCGAGCTCCTCGCGGTAGCGGGAGATCAGCAGCAGCGCGTAATTGGTGCCGGCGCCGAAGACGAGCACGGAGAGGATGCCGGCGGTGGACTCGTTCCACACGGTGCCGGTAGCGGAGAGCACCCAGGTGAACACGGTGGCGGCCACGCGGTCGGCGATGCCGATGACGATCAGGGGCAAGAGCCAGAGCACCGGCGAGCGGTAGGTGACGATGAGTAGCACCGCCACGATGGCGCCGGTGACGGAGAGCAGCAGGACGTTGGCGCCGGAGAAGACGCCGGAGAGGTCGGCCTCGACGGCGGCCGGGCCGGTGACCTGGGAGGTGACGCCGTCGGGCAGGTCGGCGGCCGCGTCGTCGCGTAGCTCGGTAACGGCGTCGGCGTTCTCGGTCAGCCCCTCGGAGGCCACCTCGACGGGCACGATGGCGGCGGTGGCGTCCTCGGAGGGGATGAGCGGTCCGCCGAGCTCCTCGGCGCGGGTCTGCAAGGCGGCGAGGGCGTCGGGCTGCAGGATGGCCCCGTCCTCGGTGTTGAACAGCACGACGGCGGCCTGGGAGTTGGTCTCATCGTCCGAGCCTGCCTCATCCTCCGAGGCCTGCTGCTGCAGTTCGGCGATCCGGGTGGAGTCGAACCCGTCCGGGAGGGTGGCGGTCGGTGAGTTGGGTTTGTCGGCCGCGCCGATGGCCATTGCCCCGACGCCGAGGGCGATGAGCAACACCGCGAGCCAGCGGAAGGCCTTCATACGTGTGGAAGCCACAACATCGACACTACGTGTTCCGCTGAATATCCCTACTTCGGATGCTTAACGACGCCATGTCGCGAAGCTCTTGACCCTGAGTAATTCCTGGCTTAAAACCGAGGAGCCAAAGGCAGGGCAGCGAACGAGCCCCCTGAGTGCAGGGGTAAATATTCCAGCCACGCCGATCACTCGAGCGGCACGGTCGCCGTCTTCGTTGAGTCGGATTGAGCCCGAAGGAGCGCCTCCTGCAGCTGCTCGTCAACCGCATAGATGAAGAGTCCGTGGACACCTCGGGTGAGCAGGACGTTCAGTTCATTGGCGATGAGCTCATCACCCAACCTCCGCTTGGACTTGTCTCGCAGAGTGCGCTGCTGCGTTGCTTTGGAGTGGGCACTCGCCGAAGGATCAATGATCACCCGCCCGTCCCGGTATTTGATCGAAGGGCCCAAAATCACCGCGGCATAGTTGAGATCAAGCCCCTGGACGGTAAAAGTA
Source organism: Corynebacterium sp. MSK006 (assembly GCF_030232385.1). Lineage (NCBI taxonomy): Bacteria > Bacillati > Actinomycetota > Actinomycetes > Mycobacteriales > Corynebacteriaceae > Corynebacterium > Corynebacterium sp. MSK006. The sequence continues at coordinate 60,655 of NZ_JASPJZ010000004.1, read as the reverse complement.
GAACCGACTTCGTTGATCGTGAAGGACTGCTCCGCCCAGGAGCTCCCCTCGTATTTTTTCTTCTTTTCTTTCATCTGGAGATTCCACGGTAGAGACAGTTTCCCGACGTCTACCATCCACATCCTGGGTTCGTTCTCCGGAGGCTTTTGTGAGAACGGCCAATCAAACGTAGCAAGCAACCTCGACAGCCCTGACTCCACCGGGCTTTCGGGATCCTTTTCATGGGTACGGTTAGCTTCGACAGCAAGCCGCTTATTGATCTCTTTAATCTTCTCGTACATGGCTACGGGGTCGTCAAAAATCCTCAGCTCAAATCCATGCGAATCTTTGGATCCCGCCGGAACCGGGAACGGCCTGATTGACCGGTCATCCACCAGCGCTCTGATCCAGTTGACCGTCGCTGCCGCAGCGTCCATGCGCATCTGGTTCTTCAACTCAATGTGCACGTCGCATTGGCCGAAAACTTCGTCGAACAGATCAGGCTCCCAGTACTGCGACGTCTCCAGGATCTGTTTATGGTCATAGACCGCCACGACCATGCGTGCCCGCGCAAGGATGTCACGCATCTGATTCTTTCCGCTGTATCCCTGGTCTCCCTGAGTGAGCAGCAGATGCGCCTCATCGACCAGCACAAGATCGACGGGATCCGAAGGATCGACCAGGTTGATGAACCTCGACGGCTTCACCACTCGCTCGGGACCGCTCTTCTCATTCCCTGTTTGGAGAATGCCGAGCTTCTTCGCGATGTCCTGATAGACGGCAAGTTGCTGGTTGTGATTGACGACCAGATAAGCGTCCATGTTCTCGAATTCGGGATCGACGCTTGGATCCCCCTCACCGGTCAGGAGGTCCAGGAAGAGACTGCTGATGAGGACAGTCTTCCCCGAGCCTGCCTCACCCGAAACCACGATCAGCTTTGACGGGTGTTCCGCATGCTGCTGTTTCTCCACGGCCTGGAGAATCTCCTGTCGAGCATTCTCCTGCTCATCGGTCAACCTATGGAAGGGCGACGCCTTGAATATCGCAGAATCCCGAACTTTCTTGGCCGGCGGGAACAGCAGTGGATCGTACGCGTTCAGCCTCTCCCAGATCGCGTTGAAAGTACTGTCGAGGTACTCCTCAGTGTAGTACCTGCCCTGGGGATTCGTCCGGCGGTTATTCACCGTGACGACGCGATCGACCGCCGTGACGTACTGCATCAACCGGTTCTCGATGTCCAGTGTCAGAGACTTGTTGAATCGCTCATTGGCCACGACATACATCTCAGAGCCCTCAGCCAGGTAAAGATCGTTGAAGTCACTCCTGCTGATCCGGTCTCCCCGGAAGTGCTGCTCGGTCCGCCGGACGATGTCGTTGGTCTCTCCGACATATACGGTGTACTGCTTTTTCTTCCCGCTCCCGTCTGCGATGACATACACGGTCGGAAACTCGAGAAGGTACATGGCGTCTTCTTCTGAGCCAGCCGCGACCTTGTTCTCCCACTCAACCAAGGATTCTTCCTTGTACTTGAGCCGTTGCACCATGGTGCGCCCAACTGGCGACAACTGATCAGAGACGGTCATACTTCGTGGACTTTCCGTAGGCCTTGTCGACGGGATACTTCGCCCGGGTGATCTCGAGCTTCTTCAGGATGAGCTCGCCGGGGTCCTCCCCGAGACGATCCGCCAGGAAAAAGCAGTACGTCAGAACATCGGCGAGCTCCAACCGAACCGCCTCTGCATCGCCACTGTCGCCCCACTGAAAACACTCGAGAAGCTCTCCCGCCTCTATGGAGATCGACTTCGCGAGATTCTCTGGGCTGTGGAACTGGCCCCAATTCCGCTCCGCCGCGAATTCCCGGAGTGCGGTAAGAACACGGTCATCAGTCACGGCGCCATCCTATCAACGCATTTGGTACTCGAAGCTGGGCAAATCCACCGCTGACGTCGATCAAGCTGGAGGGAAGGACTATCCGCTACCTCAGCGTTCTTCCATCTTCGACTAGCCCGGGATGAGCCCCTCGACCAGGACCTGCAGACCAAGCCGGAACGGCAGGTCAGCGTACGGGTTGGTGTTCTCCCCGCCAGCCGGTCGGTGCGCCAGAACGGAGCGCAGCGCCTCGGTCTCGACGCGCTCGTCCTGCGTCTCGTTGTCCCCTTCCGGAGCGCCCTCCGGCACATCGAAGATGTCCGCCGGAGCCTCGGCATCGAAGGCGGACCCAAAGACGAAGGACTCCACCGCCACGATGACGGCCATCACCTGTTCATCGGCGACCCCGGCCAGGCGCAGCACCCGCACGACGTTCTCGTACATGACCGCGGTCTCCCGGGTACCGAAGATCGACATCACGGCCACCGTCCCGATCAACGGCGTGTGTCTGGCCAGCACGTCGCGATAGGAGATAGCCCACTCCGTGACCGCCTCCCGCGGGCTGAGCGATCCCGCCAGGCAATCCGTCAGCGCAGTCACGTCAACCTGCGCCATGACCGCGTCCTCGAGCATATAGAGCAGCTCCTGTTTGCCGGCGACGTGGTTGTAGAGCGCACTCGGCGCCACGCCCAGGTCACGGGCGACGGCCGCCATGCTCAAAGCGGCGTAACCCTTCGCAACCACGACGCGTAACGCGGCGTCGGCAATTTTCTCCCGCGTCACCACCGCTTTCGTCGGGCGGCCGCGAGCGCGCTGTCCGTTAGACACAAATAACCCTTTCCATGTCACACGCGGTCGTGTACTGTGACCTGCAACGCAAAATGATGACTATTCATTTTGCCCGTCTTGATCAACCGAACGCCCTCAACCATCGGGCAGACGCAAGGAGGAAACGTGACCGCAATTGAACGCGACGTTGTCATTGTAGGTGCCGGTCCCGCCGGCTTGACCGCTGCATACACCCTGCGCAACAAGGGTCTTTCGGTGGCTGTCGTCGAGGCCCGCGACCGCGTCGGCGGCCGCACCTGGAACGGCCTGGCCCGCGACGCCGAGGGCAACGACCACTTCATCGAGCTCGGCGGACAGTGGATCTCCCCCGACCAGACCCGCCTGACCGCGCTCGTCGAGGAGCTCGGCCTGGAGACCTTCCCCCGCTACCGCGAGGGCAAGTCCATCTACGTCTCCCCCGACGGCACCCGCCACGAGTACGAGGGCACCACGTTCCCGGCCTCCGAGAAGACCATCGCTGAGATGGACAAGCTCACCGGGATCCTCGACGAGCTCGCCGCCGAGATCGACCCCGCCAAGCCCTGGGAGCACCCGCGCGCCGCCGAGCTCGACGCCGTCTCCTTCCGCTCCTGGCTCGAGGAGCTCTCCGACGACCCCGAGGCGATCGACAACATCTCGATCTACATCGCCTCCGGCATGCTGACCAAGCCCTCCTACACGTTCTCCGCGCTGCAGGCGCTGCTCATGGCCGCCTCCGCCGGCTCCTTCAGCAACCTCGTCGACGAGGACTTCATCCTCGACCGCCGCGTCGTCGGCGGCATGCAGTCCGTCTCCCTGACCCTGGCCGAGAAGCTGGGCGAAGACGTCTACCTCTCCCAGCCCGTCCGCCACATCGAGTGGACCACCCCGGACGAGACCACCGGCGACCCGGTCAACAACATCGCCCCCGACGTGCGCAACGGCGTGGCCGACAACGGTGAGGCCGGCTCCGTGACCGTCCGCACCGACGAGCTCGAGTTCCACGCCCGCAACGTCGTGCTGGCGGTGCCGCCGAACCTCTACTCGCGCATCAGCTTCACTCCCCCGCTGCCCCGCGAGCAGCACATCGCGCACCAGCACATCTCCATGGGCCTGGTGATCAAGGTGCACGCCGTCTACGAGACCCCGTTCTGGCGCGAGGAGGGGCTCTCCGGCACCGGCTTCGGCGGTGGCCGCCTCGTCCAGGAGGTCTACGACAACACCAACTACTTCGGTGCCGAGCGCGGCGAAGACACCTACGGCACCCTCGTCGGCTTCGTCTCCGACGTCTACGCCGAGAAGATGTGGGCCCTGCCGGCCGAGGAGCGCAAGGCCGCCATCCTCGACGCCATCGCCGACTACCTCGGGCCGAAGACCCGTGAGCCGATCGCCTTCTACCTCTCCGACATGGCCGCCGAGGAGTGGACCCGCGGCGCCTACGCCACCAGCTATGACCTCGGCGGGCTCTCGCGCTGGGGCCACCTGCAGAACGAGCCGACCGGGCCTATCCACTACGCCTGCTCGGACATCGCCGGCGAGGGCTACCAGCACGTCGACGGCGCCGTGCGCGTGGGAGAGGCCGTCGCCCTCGACATCATCGCCCGCAACGGCGCCAACTGAGGACCAGCCATGACGAACCCCCCGCGGATCATGGTGGCCTACATCGCCACCGGCGGCGGCATCGACGCCCTGCGACTGGCCACAACCCTGGCCAAGAACAGCGGAGCGGCGATCGACATCGTCATGGTCGCCACCGAGGGTGAGGTCGCCCCGGGCATCTACCCGCACGACCACGGCTATTCCGGCCTGGTCGAGGAGCAGATGGGCCGCTGGCTCGCCGAGGCGGCGGCCGAGGTGCCCGCAGACATCGAGGTCACCGGCCACATCGTCGTCGGCGGCTCGGTAGCCACCGCGCTGATCGACAAGGCCGGCGAGCTCAACGCACAGACGATCGTCGTCGGCTCGCAGGGCGGCGGCATGTTCAAGCGGTTGACGCTCGGCAGCGTGGTCAACTCGCTGCTGCACGCCAGCCCGGTACCCGTCGCGCTCGCGCCGAAGGGCTACAACCACCCGGGTCCGGTGGAGCGGATCACCGTCATGTTCGGTCCCAAGCCCGGCGCCACCGACATCGTCGAGGTGGGGCTGCGCCATAGCACCGACCTCGGCGTGCCCGTCCGCTTCGTCTCCCTGGCCATCACCGGCGAGAAGAGCACCGGAACCGACGCCGTGGCCGCCCTGCGCACCACCGCAGGCGACCGGCCCGCCCGGCGCGCCGCCGAGCTCATCTTCACCGGCCGAGCCACGGCCGAGGTGATCGAGGCCCCGAACGTGGAGAGCGCCGTGGGCCGGCTCGACTGGTCAGCCGGCGACGTCGTCTACATGGGCTCCGCCCGCCTCGCCCCAGAGGGCCGGCTCTTCCTCGGCTCGACCGCAACCCAGATCCTGCGCCACACCCCGGCGCCCGCCATCGCCGTTCCCAACGGATACACCACCGGAGCGCACGAGTAAGGAGGTGACCTCACCCCCATGAGCACCGCACCCGCAACACCCGAGACCGCTCGGACCAGCGGCCCGACGACCTCGTCCAAGGGCCTGTCCACCGGCAAGGTCGGCCTGATCGGTGCCGTCGTCATCGGCATCAGCTGCATCGCCCCGACGTACACCCTGACCTCGGGCCTCGGGCCCACCATCTCGGAGGTGGGACGCCACGTCCCGGCCATCCTGCTGCTCGGGTTCATCCCGATGCTGCTCGTGGCCTTCGCCTACCGGGAACTCAACAACGCCGTGCCGGACTCGGGGACGAGCTTCACCTGGGCGACGAAGGCCTTCGGGCCCTACGTCGGCTGGATGGGCGGCTGGGGACTGATCACCGCCACCATCCTGGTCATCTCGAACCTCGCAGCCGTCGCGGTGGACTTCTTCTACCTGCTCATCGCACAGCTGACGGGGCACCCCGAGATCGCGGACTGGACCCGCAACCTGTTCATCAACATCCCCACCACGGTCGTCTTCCTGGCGATCGCGTGCTGGATCTCCTACCGGGGACTCGACTCCACCCAGAAGCTGCAGTACGTGCTCGTCGCGCTGCAGCTGGCCGCCCTGCTCGTCTTCGACGTCGTCGCCCTGCGCCAGGCCTACAACGGCGGGGGCTTCAACTTCACCGCGTTCGAGCTCGAGTGGTTCAACCCGCTGGAGATCGGCAGCTTCACCATGATCGCCGCAGGCATCTCGCTGTCGATCTTCATGTTCTGGGGCTGGGACGTCACCCTGACGATGAACGAGGAGACCAAGGACCCCGAGCACACCCCGGGTCGGGCGGCCACCGTGACCGTCCTGGTCATCATCGCCGTCTACGTCCTCACCGCGGTGGCGATCGTGGTGTGGGCCGGAACCGGCGACACCGGGCTCGGCGCCGGGAACCCGGACAACCAGGAGTCCATCTTCGCGGCCCTGTCCTACCCGGTTCTCGGGCCCCTGGCCATCCTGATCTACTTCGCGGTGCTGGCCAGCTCCTTCGCGTCGCTGCAGTCGACCATGGTCGGCCCGGCGCGCACCCTGCTGGCCATGGGCCACTACCGGGCGCTGCCCCCGGCCTTCGCGAAGATCTCGCCGCGCTACCTCAGTCCGTCGACCGCCACTGTCTCCTCCGCGATCGCCGCCGGCGTCTTCTACATCGCCACCCGCCTGGTCTCGGAGAACGCCCTGTGGGACACGATCACCGCCCTCGGGCTGATGATCTGCTTCTACTACGGCATCACCGCGGTCGCCTGCATCTGGTACTTCCGCCGCGAACTGTTCACCAGCGTCCGCAGCGTCGTCTTCCGGCTGATCTTCCCCGGACTCGGCGGCGGCTTCCTGCTGTTGATGTTCGCCGTCACCGCGATCGACTCCCTCGACCCGGCCTACGGATCCGGCACCTCGATCTTCGGCGTCGGCGCCGTGTTCGTCCTCGGCATGGGCATCCTGCTGCTCGGGGTGGCGGCGATGCTCTTCACCCGGATCGCGCACCCCGCCTTCTTCCGCGGCGAGACCCTGCCGCGCAACGAATCCACCACCGACGAACAGACCCCCCTTCTCGACTGACCGACACTAACTGACAAGGAGAAACCTCATGTCCACCGAATACCGCATCCAGAACCCCGCCACCGGCGAGACCGTCAAGACCTACCCAACCGCGACCGACGAGGAAATCACCCGCGCGATCGACAACGCCGCCGGCGCCTACGCGGACTGGGCCGCCAAGTCCTTCGACGAGCGCGGCGCAGCCCTGCACCGCCTCGCCCAGGCCCTGCGCGACAACGAGGAGAAGCTGTCCACCCTCTCCGCGACCGAGATGGGCAAGCCCTACGAGGAGCTGATCGAGGAGATCCAGTTCTCCGCCGAGATCATCGACTACTACGCGGACAACGGTGCGGACTTCGCCGCCGACCAGTCGATCCCCACCCCGGACGGCGAGGCCGTCATCCGCCGCCTGCCGATCGGTGCGCTGCTCGGCATCATGCCGTGGAACTTCCCCTACTACCAGGTCGCCCGATTCATCGCGCCCAACCTGATGCTGGGCAACACGATCATCCTCAAGCACGCCGAAATCTGCCCCGGCTCCGCCGAGGCCATCGCCGAGCTGTGCGCCGAGGCAGGTCTTCCCGAGGGCGTCTACAACAACGTCTTCGCCTCCCACGACCAGGTCTCGACGATCATCGAGAGCCCGAAGATCCAGGGCGTGTCCCTGACCGGCTCCGAGCGCGCCGGCGCCGCCGTCGCCGAGCAGGCCGGCCGCAACCTCAAGAAGGTCGTCCTCGAGCTGGGCGGCACCGACCCCTACATCGTGCTCGACACCGATGACATCGCCGCGGCCGCGAAGCTCGCCTGGCAGACCCGCATGGTCAACACCGGCCAGGCCTGCAACTCCAACAAGCGCATCATCGTCATGGACGACATCTACGAGGACTTCGTCTCCGAGCTGGTCTCGCTGGCCTCCGGGATGCGCCCGACGACCTTCGACCAGGTCGACGAGAACTCCTACTGCCCGCTGTCCTCCCGCCAGGCGGCCGAGGACCTCAACGAGCAGCTCCGGGCCGCCGTGGCCGAGGGCGCGAACCTGCGCGTGGGCGGCGAGCTCTCCGAGACCGGCGCCTACGTCTCGCCCGCCGTGATCACCGACATCCCCCGCGGCTCGGACTCCTACTACCAGGAGTTCTTCGGCCCCGTCGCCGAGGTCTACCGCGTCTCCTCCGACGAGGAGGCCGTGGAGCTGGCCAACGACTCCCAGTACGGCCTCGGCGGCGCTGTCTTCGCCTCCGACGAGGAGCGCGCCCGCCGCGTCGCCGCCCGCCTCGAGGTCGGCATGGCCAACGTCAACACCCCTGCCGGTGAGGGCGCCGAGCTGCCCTTCGGCGGTGTGAAGCGCTCCGGCTACGGCCGCGAGCTGGGTCCGCTGGGCATGGACGAGTTCGTCAACAAGCAGATGTACTACGTGGCCAAGTAGCCGGTACCCGCCCGCGCCGCCCGGCGCGGGCGTCGGCAAGCAAAAAGGCGCTCCCCGCGACGGGGAGCGCCTTTTCGACCCTCAGGTCACTGCCAACCGGCGGGGACCAGGCCCAGGATCGTGCCCACGGAGTACAGCCCGGCAAGGCCGTAGACGGCGATGATCGTCCACTGGATCAGCGGGTGAGCCGACCAGCCGACCTGCCACGCGGGCTCGCGATCACCGCGCGCCCGGGAGGCACGCAGCAGCATGACCGGCACGATCGACATGACCACGCCCGCCAGGCCGCCGGCGTAGCTGAGCGCCGAGACGAACCCGCCCATGCCCGCAAAGCAGATGATCAACGGCGGCACCGCAGTCAGCGCCACGGCCAGACCACGCTGCCAGCCGTGCTGGGGCCAGTGGGCCATGTCCAGGATGTTGCGCATCGTCGTGTAGCCGATGGCCATGAAGGACGTGAACATCGCCAACAGAGCGAAGACGTTGGCCAGGTAGTAGGCCGCCGGACCGAGCTCCTCGCCCCAGGACAGGGTGACCACCTCGGAGACCTTCTCACCCATGAGGCCGAGCGCGGCGAAGGGCACCAGCGAAAGGGTGAAGCCCGTGATGACCATGCCGGCGATGATCGCCTTGGAGATCTGCGCGGAGTGGTCCTGCTCCAGGCCGCGGACCATCTCCGGGACCACGTACTGGGCCATAAAGGTGAACACGGCCAGGTTCATGATCGGGATGATGAAGTAGGGGTGCAGCACCACGACGTTGGCCATCTCGATGCCCGGGCCGATGAAGGTCCAGCCGCAGAGGATGAGGATGATCGTCGCCATGCCGGCGGTGATGAGCATCTCCGTGACGCCAGTGGCCTCCAGGCCCTTGTACATGATGGCCGTGCCGATGGCGAAGAAGATCAGCGTGCCCACGATCTCCGGAGCGCCGGTCAGGTTGTGGATCAGCTCGCCGGAACCGGCGGCGTAAGCGATCAGGGCGCCGATGCCGTTGACCATGATCGCGATGAAGACCGCCCACCGGCCCCAGTTGCCCAGGTAGTGCTCGGCCAGGCCGGAGAGCTGCAGCGGGCGCTTCGTGCGCAGGGAGACCTCGGCGACGTAGAACATCGAGATCGTCGTCAGCGTGCCCGCGATGAGCAGCGCGAGCACCAGGGCGAGGAAGCCACCGTTGCGCCCGGCGTAGGGCAGGCTGAGGATGCCGGCGCCGATGTTGGTCCCGAAGATCAGCGCCACGCCCTGCAGCGGGGTGATCGTGCTGGCCCGGTAGTCGAGGTCCTGGTCCGTGTCGGCCGGGGTGGCTGGGTTCGCCGCGCCTTTCGGCTTGCTGACGCCCTGCGGGGGCGTGGCCGAGGCGGCGGGCAGATTCTGGGTGGCTGTCATGGTCTCGGTGTCCTTGCTGGTTTACGGTGTCGTGGGTGGTGGGTCCTCGGTGGCCGATCGCGTCGCGCCCGATCAGCTGGCGCTGATCGGGCGGGTCGGCCGGGTAGAGGTGGGGCGTGGCGGGTGGCGCGCGCCCCGCCGGGGTCAGAGGGCGACGTAGCGGGTGTCGAGGTACTCCTCGATGCCCTCCGTTCCGCCCTCGCGGCCGAAGCCGGACTGCTTGACGCCGCCGAAGGGCGCCGCGGCGTCCGAGATCATTCCGCGGTTGATGCCGACCATCCCGGCGGTGAGCTCGGTGGCCAGGCGTCGGCAGGTGTCGATGTTGTCGCTGAACCCGTAGGCCGCGAGGCCGTACTCGGTGTCGTTGGCCAGCGCGATGCCCTCGTCGAGGTCCGCGAAGGTCACCACGGTGGCGACCGGACCGAAGATCTCCGCGTGGAGGATGCGCGCGTCGGCCGGCACGTCGGTGAGCACGGTCGCCGGGTAGAAGTGGCCGGGGCCTTCGGCGACCGCGTCGCTGCCGCCGCCGGTGAGCGCGGTCGCGCCGGCGGCCAGCGCGTCATCGACGAGCTCGGCGATGCGGTCGCGCTGCTTGGCGGTGATGACCGGGCCGAGGGTCGAATCCTCCTCGAGGCCGTGTCCCGGCCGCAGCGCCGCCATCGACTCGACGAGCCGACGGGTGAACTCCTCGGCGACGTGCTCGTGGACGAGGAAGCGGTTCGCGGCCACGCAGGCCTCGCCGCCGTTGCGCATCTTGGCCTGCATGGCGCAGGTAAGCACGCGGTCGAGGTCGGCGTCGGCGTTGATGAGGAACGGGGCGTTGCCGCCGAGCTCCATCGAGCTGCGCAGCAGGTTGTCCGCGGATTGACGGACCAGCAGCTTGCCGACGGCGGTGGATCCCGTGAAGGTGATCTTGCGCAGTCGCTCGTCCGCCATCAGGCGGCTGGACAGACCGGCGTCGTCGGTGGTCGGCAGGATGCTCACCAGCGCCTCTGGTGCAGCGGCCTCGGCGAGCACGTCGGTGATGATCTTCCCGGCGAGGAGCATGGTCAGCGGGGTCTCGCTGGCGGGCTTGACCAGGATCGGGCAACCGGCGGCCAGCGCCGGGGCGATCTTGCGGGTGGCCATGGCCAGCGGGAAGTTCCACGGGGTGATCGCCAGCACCGGGCCGACCGGGGTGCGGGTGACCAGGATGTCGCCCGCGCCCGAGGGCGAGGGGGAGAACCTGCCGGGCAGGCGTACCGCCTCCTCGGCGAACCAGCGGAAGTACTCGGCGCCGTACGCGACCTCGCCGCGCGCCTCCGCCAGCGGCTTGCCCATCTCGAGGGTGATGGTGCGGGCGAGGTCCTCGGTGCGCTCAACGAGGGCCCGGTACATGTCGGTCAGGATGACCGCGCGCTCACGGGGGCTGACCTTCGCCCACGCGGCCTGTGCTTCGACGGCAGCGGCCAGCGCGGCGTCCCACTCTTCGGCGGCGGAGTCGTGGACGTGGGCGACGGTCTCCTCGGTGGCGGGGTCCCGGACGTCGAAGTAGGGCTCCGCGCCGGTGGGGATGTCCTGGGGCAGGTGCTCGGAGAGAATCATCAGGCACGCTCCTTCGCCTGGGTGTTGATCGCCTCCGCCATGATCTCGAGGCCCTCGACCAGGAGGTTCTCCGGGATGGTCAGGGCGGGCAGCAGACGGATGACGTTGCCGTCCAGGCCGCAGGTCAGGATGAGCACGCCGGCGGCCTTACAGGCGGCGGCGACGGCGCCGGTGATCTCGCCGTCGACGAGCTCGACCGCGATCATCGCACCGTGGCCGCGGACCTCTCGGACCACATCGAGCTCGAGCAGCGGCTCGAGGTGGCGGCGGATGATCGTCTCCATCTCGCGGGCACGGCCGGCGAGATCGTGGGTCTCCATCTCCTCGATGGCGGCCAGCGCGGCGGCGCAGGCGACCGGGTTGCCGCCGTAGGTGCCGCCGAGGGCGCCCGGGATCGGGGCGTCCATGATGTCGGCGCGACCGGTGACCGCGGAGAGCGGCATGCCGCCGGCGATGCCCTTGGCGGTGGCGACGACGTCCGGCACCACGCCCTCGTGGTCGACGGAGAACCACTCGCCGGAGCGGCAGAAGCCGGCCTGGACCTCGTCGGCGACGAAGACGACGTTGTTCTTGCGGCACCACTCGACCAGGGCGGGCAGGTAGCCCTCGGCCGGGACCACGAAGCCGCCCTCGCCCTGGATCGGCTCGATGACGACGCAGGCCAGGTTCTCCGCGCCGATCTCCTGCTCGAGGACCTTGATGGTGCGCTCGGCCGCCTCCGGGCCGGTGAGCCCGTCGTGCAGCGGGTAGGACGACGGCACGCGGTAGACGTCGGAGGCAAACGGCCCGAAGAGGGTCTTGTAGGGCTTGTTCTTCGCGGTCATCGCGAGGGTGAGGTTGGTGCGGCCGTGGTAGGCGCGGTCGAAGACCGCCACCGCGTTCTTGCCGGTGTAGGAGCGGGCGACCTTCACGGCGTTCTCGACGGCCTCGGCGCCGGAGTTGAACAGGGCCGACTTCTTGGCGTGGTCGCCCGGGGTGAGCTCGGCGAGCTTCTCGCACACGGCGATGTAGGACTCGTAGGGCGAGATCATGAAGCAGGTGTGGGTGAACTGGGCGGCGGCCTCGGCCACGGCGGCCGCGACGCGCTGGTTCGAGGCGCCGACGCTGGTCACGGCGATGCCGGAGGCGAAGTCGATGAACGAGTTGCCGTCGGCGTCGACGAGGACGCCACCGTCGGCGGCGACGACGTAACCGGGCAGGCCGGGAGAGAGGGCGCGGGCGACGGCGTTCTGGCGACGGGCGTCGAGCTCGCTGCTGACCGGGCCCATGCCCTGGGTGGAGATGGTCCGCTGCTGCGGAACGTGGTAGTCGAGATCCTTCATTGTGGGCTCCTGTTCACACGGGACGTTGGCTTGGTTCCAGTGAGTATGGAGCCTGATTAGTGATTCACGCCATGTACGATGTGGCGAAGATATTCCACCAATTTGTACAAGGCGGCGATTGCATGGATCTCAGCTTCGGGTGGTTGCTGGCGCAACGGTCACTCTCCCTGCGACAGCTGTGTCGCCCGACGGTGGAGACGTTCAGCTTCGTCCAGCCCAGCGAACTGGAGGACGCCTCCGAGTTCATCCAGCCGGATTCGCTGGTCCTCACCGTCGGCATCGCCTTTCAGGACCGCCCCGAGCAACTGCCCCGGTACATCGAGCACCTCATCGACGCCGGCGCCGTGGCCATCGGCTTCGGCACCGGCGTCGGGTTCCCCACGGTTCCGGAGCAGGTCCTGACCACCGCACGGCGGCGCGGTGTGGGTGTGTTCGAGGTGCCCCGGCACGTCCCGTTCATCTCCATCGTCACGACCGCCGGCCAGGAGCAGCGGCGGCGCGAACAGCTGGAGTACCAACGCCTGGTCGACGCACAGGCCCGATTGACGACGACCGCGGTGACGGGCTCGCTGCGTGGGCTGCTCACGGCAGGCGCCGAGCTCCTGGCCGCCCGGCTGGTGCTCAGGAACGCCGACGGGGAGATGATCGACTCCGCGGTCTCTCCGGAGCTCACCCGCGCGGAAACCGCGGGCGAGCGGACCTTCTATTCCGCCTACAGAATGGCCTCCCGCGCCGACCGCCACCACAGCCTCGAGGTCAGCTCGGCGAAGGCGTTGAACACCCAGGACCAGGCACTGGTGCGGCACTGCACCGGCCTGGCGGACATGTTGCTCGCCCGGCCCGCGGACCTGCGAAGCGCACGCAACGACATCAACTCGCTCGCGCTCGCGCTGCGCCTTGACCTCTCGGACGGCCCACTCCAGCTACCCGCGGACCGCGACTGGCCCGTCGACGCCGAGGGCATGACCCGACCGGTGGTGGTGGCCGCCGACAACGCCCGGCTGCTCGCCCGGGCCCGGCACGCCTTCGACGCCGCATCGGAGCAGCAGGGCCGGTTCCTCTATGCGCTGAACGTTTCATCCACCTGTTTCATCGCACTGTGCCGGCCCGGACAGTCGGCGGAGACCCTTTTGGACATGTTCGGCCCCACCGCCACCAAGGTGCGCATCGCGATCGGGCGACTCGTTCCCGTCGACGAGATCGACGCCGACTACGTCAGCTCTCTGGCCACCCGCGCCTTCCACCTGGGCGTGGGTGAGCATCTGGGCCCGACGGACACGGACATGTCCTGGCTCGCCGAGCCCGCCGTCCGCTCCGCCTTCCGCGCTCGAGCGGCGGAGATCTTCGGGCCTCTGCGTGAGCACGACGCCACCCACGGCACCGAGTACGCCCGCACCTTGACCGTGTATCTGCGCCACGGCGGTCAGCTCTCCGCCACCGCGGAGGCCCTCGGCGTGCACCGGCACACCACACGCAACCGGATCGCCCAGATCCAGCGCATCTGCGAACTCGATCTCGGCGATCCGGCAGTCTTCGCGGAGGCGTTCTTCGCCGCCGCTACGCCCGCGAGCTGACCTTCTCGTCAATCCCGTCGGCGTCTCCGAGGTCTTCACCCCGGTCCAGGGTCGGCGCATGGCCGGAGCCGATGTTCCGGTAGATATGAGGCCGGCGGTAGCGCAGGAACTCTCCCCGGATGTAGCCCGCGACGCCGCAGGCGAGGATGATGCCCGGGATGATGAAGACGAGGTACCACAGTCCTTCGTCTCCGATGAGCTTGTTGAAGTTCGCGAGAACGACGAAGAACATCGTCCCGAAGCCGACCGTCGCGATCGCCGGCGCAATCGTGGTGATGAACACGGAGTAGGAGTTGTCGTTCTTCCGGAGGTAGAGGATCACCGAGATGCTCGTGATGAGCAGAAGGAAGATCAACCCGAACCCGCCGGCGTTGCTCATCCACGAGAACACGATGTCCGCGGGGAAAGCGTCGCCGTAGCCGATGATCTTTTCTGCAATGTACGCGAGGACGATCGCGCAAGCGCTGAAGACCGACAGAGCCAGCGAACCGTTGACGGGCGCTCCGCCCTGCCCCATCGTCCCGAGCTTCGGCCAGATGACCCGCTCACGACCGAGTGCCATGAAGTACCGGGCCACGGTGTTGTGGAACGAGGTAACCGCAGCGAAGAGGGAAGTCAGAAGCAGCAGCCGGATGAACGGGACCAGTCCGCCAAGGCCGTTGTCAGCGAGGAAGTTGAAGAAGAGGTCCGCTCCTTCATCCTGAGCCGCCGCGATGATCGATGACTCGCCCACGCTCTGCGCGATGGCCCACGCAGAGAACGAGTAGAAACCGGCCATCAGGGTGACCGCGATGAGTGTCGCCCGCGGGATGGTCTTCTCCGGTCGTTGGGCCTCCTCGGAGTACATCGCGGAGCTCTCAATGCCCATGAACCCGGCGATCGTGAAGGCCAGCACGGTACCGGTGCCGGCACCGAAGAGAGCAGACGGCATCAAAGTCGATGTGTATATGCCTTCAGCAGGCCGACTGAGCGAGACCACGCAGTAGATCAGGACGGCGAGGAATTCCAATGCGAGCAACACTCCGAGGATGCGGGAGGCGACGTCCACGGAACGCACCCCGAGAAACGCCACGCCTGCCGCCGCCAGCAACGACCAGATCACCCAGGAGATGTTCACGCCCGCGACTGAGGCGATAAGGCCTTGGGCCGTGAACCCCAGAAGCGCGTAGAGCGCGGTCTGCATCGCGATGTAGGAGACGATCGCGAGCCAGGAAGCAGCCAAACCGTGGCTTCGCCCCATACCTGCCGACACGTAGGAGAAGAACGCTGCGGTGTTGGGGATTTCGCGGGCCATCGCACAGAATCCGACAGCAAAGACCGCGACAAGTGCCCCACACAGCAGATAACCGACCGGCACACCCGCCATCTCGGAGGTGGCATATGCCGCCGTCGCGCCCGCAGAAACCACCGTCAACGGAGCCGCTGCGGCGACCACGAGGAAGACGACATGGTGCGTCTTCAGGCTGCGGCCCGAGTCTGGCGTCGTCATGACGCCACCTCTCCCAGCCCCGTCGAGGCTTCGCTGAAGTAGGCCTCGCGCGCGCGATCCAGGTGCTCGCGCTGTTCAGCTGTGATTTCGGTGCGGATCTGCCCGTCGACGATCGACGCGTACGCGTCGTCGAAGCCCGCCGATCGCTCAGTGAGGGATTCCATGGTCGCCAGCCCGCAGAAGGGGACGTAGTACTGGCAGTAGCCGCCTTCCTGGATGAAGACGAGCTTGCCTGCACAGAGACGCTTTGCAGCACCGATCATCAAATCGGTCATCTCCCGGTAGCCCTCGGTGGTCACCATCATCCGACCGAGCGGGTCCATCATGGCCGCGTCATAACCGGTCGCGACGACGATCAGATCCGGCTGGAACTCCTCGAGAGCCGGGATGACCGACTCCTTGATCGCAGCCAGGTAAACCTCGTTGCCGGCACCTGGAGGCAGCGGAATGTTGAAGTTTGCGCCAAGGCCCTCGCCGGCACCTCGCTCTTCGATGAAGCCGGAGTCAACCGGGAAGTTGCGGTCCTGGTGGATCGAGACCGTCAGGACGCGGGGATCCTCCCACCAGATGTCCTGGGTGCCGTTGCCGTGGTGGACGTCCCAGTCGATGATCGCGACTTTGGAGACCTCGGGCCGCTCGAGAGCGTCAGCCACCGCCACCGACGAGTTGTTGAAGAGGCAGAAGCCCAGGGAACGATCGCGCTCCGCATGGTGTCCGGGCGGGTTGATCAACGCGTAGGCGCGGTCAACCTCGCCGTCGAGCACCGAGTTGACCGCGGTGATCGCTCCACCCGCCGAAAGCTGCGCGATCTGCAGGGCATTGTGGCCGAAGGGGGACCCGCCGTCACCGCAGTCACCACCCTTGGGCAGTTCCGACTGGGAGACGATGTAGTCGTAGTGGCGCTTCGTGTGCGCCCTCAGGATCTGCTCCTCAGTGGCCGGAGTGGCCTGGAGATGCGTGAGATGCTGACGGAGATCCGAGACCTGGATGATCTCGTTCAGTCGACGCTTCGGCCCCGGAGCCGAGAAGTGTCGGTTGACCGGCTGAAGTCCGCGGGCGGGGTCAGAGGGCTCGTCGCCTCCCGAACCGGTGTCGTGCCAACCGTAGAGCGTCTCCCAGAGGAAACCCACACGGGGCTTGTCAAGGTTGTCGGTAGTCATGTCAGCACTTCCTTCCGAAAATGAACGGCCGTCATATTGTGATTGCCGACATAGTAGATTCCCAACATGTTCATTGTCGCTGGCCATTCGCAAAAGCCGGGCCCAACCCCCCACACACTTCGCCGCCGACCGCATATTCTCCGGCGAAAATATCGAATTGTCTGGAAAAATAACGATCGCCAATAAAGCCTGAATCGATTGGCAATATCACCCCCATCTAGGGGGCATGCCACCCCAGCCCCGGGGTCATCGCGTCACCGCATGCAAACGCCGACCCGATCGCCGGTCGAGCATGCCGCCAAACCAAAAACCTCCCCCGGTCACGATCCGGCCTCATCCCACCCCCGCCCCTTGCCCCCGTCCCACATCCGGGCTACCGTTGACCCTAATGCAAACGTTTGCACACCACCCCCACGGCACGGGAGATGAGGAGTCGACATGACCGTCAGCCGCACACACCGCCCGACGTTGAAGGACGTCGCACGCGCCGCCGACGTCTCCGTGTCCACCGCCTCCCGCGCCCTCTCCGGCAGCGACCGCATCTCCCAGGCCACCCGCGATCTCGTCGCGCAGGCCGCCGCCGAGATCGGCTACCGCCCCAACATCCAGGCCCGCGCACTGCGCATGTCGCGCTCCACCACCATCGCCGTGGTCGTGCCCAGCCTGGTCAACCACTACTTCGCCGCCATGGTCACCGCGATCCAGGAGCACGCCGCCACCCGCGGGATCACCACCATCGTCGCCGCGACCAACGAGTCCGCCGAAGAGCACTCCAAGGCCCTCGACGCCCTGACCGACCAGCGCGTCGCCGGCATCATCTGCGTGCCCCACGAGGACTGCGCCGCCCAGATCCGCGCACTCGCCGCAGGCGGCACCCCCGTCGTCCTCGTCGACCGCACCCTGCCCGACCCGGCACCGCCGACGTCGGACACCGCCGAGGACGCGGCGTCGGCAAGCAGACCTGGACCACAGGCCACGCCCGCCATCCCCACGGTGACCTCGGACCCGCGCCCCGGCATGACCGCCGCCCTCGAGCTGCTCGCCGACGCCGGCAGCCTGCCCGTCGGCTACCTGTCCGGGCCGATGTCCACCTCCACCGGCCGCGAGCGCCTCGAGGTCTTCACCTCCGCCGCAGCCGGGCTCGGCCTCGATACCAGCCACGTCTTCCGCGGCGGCTACGAGCAGGAACTCGGGCGCCGCGGCGCCGAGGAACTCATCGACCAGGGCGTGGCCGCCCTCTTCGCCGGCGACTCCATGATGACCGTCGGCGTCATCGAGGCCTGCCACCGCCGCGGCCTCGAGATCGGCGTCGACATCGCCGTCATCGGATTCGACAACCAGCCCCTGTTCGACCTGCAGCCGCGCCCCATCACCGTCATCGACCAGGACGTGCGCCGCATGGCGCTGACCGCCCTGCAGATCCTCGCCGACCTCGTCACCGGCGCCCCCGGCGACACCACAACTGAAACCGACCACACCGGCCGCCCGGCGCACATCCGCGTGCCCACGCGCCTGATCACCCGCCGCTCCGTACCCAAATCCAACTGAACCCAGAACACCGACCCCACTCTCCCCACCATCAGCCCCCACCCCAGGAGGTGAACGATGACCGCCCCAGACACCGCGCCGCTGATCGAGCTGCGCCACGTGAGCAAGTCCTTCGGCCCGGTCCGAGTGATTGACGACGTCTCCGTGGCCGTGCGCCCGGGCCAGGTACAGGCCCTGCTCGGCGAGAACGGCGCCGGAAAGTCCACCATCATCAAGATGATGGCCGGCGTGCACGAACCCGACTCCGGCGAGATCCTCGTCGACGGAAAACCCGTGCGCATCCCCGACACCAAGACCGCCGAGTCCTTCGGCATCGCCACCATCTACCAGGAACTCAACCTGGTGCCCACCCTGTCCGTCGCCGAGAACATCATGCTCGGGCGCACCCCGGCGCGCGGCGGACTGGTCAACTTCACCGAACTGCGCCGCCGCGCCGCCGAGGCGCTGGACCGCGTCGGCCTCGAGATCGACCTGGACACCCCCGTCGGCGAGCTGTCCGTGGCCCGCCAGCAGCTCGTCGAGATCGCCAAGGCGCTGTCCACGAACGCGCGCATCCTCATCCTCGACGAGCCGACCGCCTCGCTGACCGGCCACGAGATCGACCAGCTCTTCCGCGTGGTCGACGAGCTCAAGGCCGCCGGCGTGGGCATGATCTTCATCTCCCACCACCTCGACGAGATCGCGCGCATCTCCGACTCCGTGAGCGTCCTGCGCGACGGCTCCTTCGTCGCCGAGGTCGCCCCCGACACCGAGGAGGCCGAGTTCGTCCGCCTCATGGTCGGCCGCGACATCGACGACCAGTACCCGCGCCAGGCCGGCACCCCCGGCGAGCCGCTGCTCGTCGTCGAGCACCTCTCCTCGGCCGGCAAGTTCGAGGACGTCAGCCTCACCGTCCGCGGCGGCGAGGTCGTCGGCGTCGCGGGCCTGGTCGGCGCCGGGCGCACCGAGCTGGTCCGCGCCATCGCCGGGGCCGACTCCTACGACTCCGGCACCGTGACCGTGCGCGGCAAGAAGCTGCGCAAGGGCGACGTCAAGGGCGCGATCGACCACGGCGTGGGTCTGGTGCCCGAGGACCGCAAGAACCAGGGCCTCGTCCTCGACGCCTCCGTCGGCGAGAACATCGGCCTGGCCACCCTGTCGTCCTCGGCGACCGCCGGTCTGGCCGACCTCAAGGGCCAGCGCACCCTGGCGAGCTCCGTCGCCGAGAAGCTGCGCGTGCGCATGGCCGGCATCGACCAGCCCGTGCGCGATCTGTCCGGCGGCAACCAGCAGAAGGCCGTCTTCGGCAAGTGGGTCATGGCCAACTCCATGGTCCTGCTGCTCGACGAGCCCACCCGCGGCGTCGACGTCGGTGCCAAGGTCGAGATCTACAACATCATCAACGCCCTCACCGAGACCGGCGGCGCCGTGCTCATGGTCTCCTCGGACCTGCCCGAGGTCCTCGGTATGTCCGACCGCATCCTCGTCATGTCCGGCGGACGCCTCGCCGGCGAACTGGCCCCCGAGGCCACCCAGGACGAGGTCATGACACTGGCGGTCTCCCGCCTCTCCGACACCACCGCCGGCCCCGCCGACACCACCACCGCCACCACCGCCAGCACCGCCACGACCGACACCTCCGGGCGCACCGGCACCGACACCGCCGAGAAGGAGAACCAGCAATGACCACCACCACAACCTCCCGCGGCGCCACCGCCGCGGCGGAGAAGTCCCCCTCGTTCGGCCGCCGCCTGGGCAACTGGGCGATGGACAACGGCGCCCTCGTCGGCCTGATCGCCCTGATCGTCATCCTGGTCATCGCCACCCCGCATTTCCTGAGCGTCGACAACCTCATCAACGTCGGCGTGCAGGCCGCCGCCATCGCCATCCTGGCCTTCGGCATGACCTTCGTCATCGTCACCGGCGGCATCGACCTGTCCGTCGGCGCGGTCGCCGCCCTCGGCGGCATGGTCACCGCCTACTCCTTCGCCGAGATGGGCCTGCCCGGCTGGATCACCCTGATCCTCGGCCTTCTGACCGGCCTGGCCTGCGGTGCCATCGCCGGCGCCTCCATCGCCTACGGCAAGCTGCCCGCCTTCATCGCCACCCTGGCGATGATGTCCATCGCCCGCGGCCTGACCCTGGTCGTCTCCGAGGGCTCCCCGCAGCCCAGCCCGGACGCCGTCAACTGGATGGGCACCGACCTCGGCTTCCTGCCGATGCCCATCGTGATGATGCTGCTGGCCGGCCTGATCTGCTGGTTCGTGCTCTCGCGCACCGTGCTCGGCCGCTCCATGTACGCCATCGGCGGCAACATCGAGGCCGCCCGGCTGTCCGGCCTGCCCGTGCGCCAGATCCTCATCGCCGTCTACACCCTCTCCGGCCTCTTCGCCGCCTGGGCGGGCCTGGTCATGACCGCCCGCCTGTCCTCCGCCCAGCCCCAGGCCGGTGTCAGCTACGAGCTCGACGCCATCGCCGCCGTCGTCATCGGCGGCGCCTCCCTGTCGGGCGGCCGCGGCAAGGCCACCGGCACCTTCGTCGGCGCGCTGCTGCTCGCCGTCATCCGCAACGGCCTGAACCTGCTCAACGTCTCTTCCTTCTGGCAGCAGATCGTCATCGGCATCGTCATCGCCGCCGCCGTCGGCTTCGACGTCATCCGCAACAAGACCATCGCCCAGTAGAGGCCGCAACCGGAAAGGACAGAGGAGCACAACATGTTCACCTTCATCAACCGGTCACGCGGCCGTCGGACGGGCGCAGCCCGTCCCGCCCGCCGGGCCGCAGCGTTGGTCACCGCCGTGGCACTCGCGACGTCGTTAAGCGCCTGCGGGCGCGGCGAAGCCGAGCAGGAGATCACGCTGGCGCTGTCCACGCAGTCCAACCCGTTCTTCGTACAGGTACGCGACGGCGCGCAGCAACGCGCCGAGGAGCTCGGCATCCCGCTGAACATCCAGGACGCCGGCGACGACGCCCTCAAGCAGGCCGACCAGCTCAACAACGCCGCGGCCATGCACACCGGCGTGGTCATCGCCAACCCCGTCGACTCCGACGCCGTGGCCAACTCCGTGACCGCGCTCAACCAGGCCGACATCCCCGTCGTCGCCGTCGACCGCACCTCCAACGGCGGCGAGCTGACCTCCTACGTGGCCAGCGACAACATCGCCGGCGGACGCCAGGCGGCCGACGCCATGGCCGAGGCCATCGGCGGCAAGGGCAAGATCATCGTCCTGCAGGGCATCGCCGGCTCGTCCTCCTCGCGCGACCGCGGGCAGGGCTTCAAGGAGGGCATCGCCAAGTACCCCGACATCGAGATCGTCGGCATGCAGACCGCTGGCTTCGACCGCACCAAGGGGCTCGACGTCGCATCCAACCTGCTGCAGGCCAACCCCGACGTCGTGGGCATCTTCGCCGAGAACGACGAGATGGCGCTCGGCGCAATCGAGGCCGTCGGCGGGCGCGCCGGAAAGGACATCGCCGTCGTCGGCTTCGACGGCACCCTCGACGGCCTCGAGGCGGTGGCCGCCGGCACCATGGCCGCCACCATCGCCCAGCAGCCCGACCAGCTCGGCGTGGCCGCCGTCGACCAGGCCGCCCTGCTGCTGCAGGGCAAGGAGGTCGCCGACGTCCTGCCCGTCGACGTGGTCACCGTGACCGCCGAGAACGTCGCCGAGCACCAGTAGGCACCAGTAAAGGAGAACACCATGCTCAAAAAGGGCATCCTCAACGCCCCGCTGGCCGGGCACCTCGCCCGGCTGGGCCACACCGACACCGTCGTCATCGCCGACTGCGGCCTGCCCGTGCCCGCCGACGTGCCCGTGGTTGACCTCGCGCTCGTCTTCGGCATCCCCCGCTTCGTCGACGTCCTCGACGCGCTGACCGACGTGCTCGAGATCGAGCACGCCACCATCGCCACCCAGACCCCGAAGGAGATCCGCGCGATCGTGCCCGCCGAGGTCGAGCTCGACGAGGTCGACCACGAGGAGCTCAAGGCCCGGGTCGCCGACGCCAGCTTCGTGGTCCGCACCGGCGAGACCACGCCCTACGCCAACGTCATCCTGCGCAGCGGGGTGCCGTTCTAGAGACCTGGGCCGCCGGGGTGCCTCGACTCCATGCGTCGGGGTGCCCGGGCGGTCCCCTCTCTTTTTGTTGTTTCCGGGGGTTGGGGCGGCTGTCAGCCGGGCCCGGGGCCGCCTGCCCAGCAAGGCCCCGTATAGCAAGGGCGGTTTTCGACCCAGCAAGGCGTGCCCTTGCTATGCGCGAGCTTGCTGGGTCGAGGGCGGGCAGGGGTAAGCAGACACAGACGAGGCTGCCCGGGAGAGCCAGGCGGGAGGAATCCGCGGGGCCGGGCCCGCTACTTCCCGGCGACGCTCGTGATGTCGCTGATCAGGCGGGCGGCCACCTTCGCGGTGCGGTTGTCCACGTCGAACTCGGGGTTGAGCTCGGCGACGTCGACCAGGCGCAGCTTGCCCGAGGCCGCCGCCGCGCGCGCCATCGCCCGGTAATGCGCCAGGCTCACGCCCACCGCCGCCGGGGCGCTCACGCCGGGCGCGACCGAGGCCGGCAGCCCGTCGAGGTCGATGCTCAGGTGCACGTGATCCGCATCCGCCACGGCCTTCGCGACCAGCTCGCCCGCCTGCTGCGGGGTCATCTCCGCCAGCTCGTCGTCGAGGACGGTGTGCACGCCGAGGGCCTCGGCGGTCTCGAAGAGGACTCGGGTGTTGTTCGGCTCCGAGATGCCGAGCACCGTGTAGTCGAAGTCGTGTGATTCGGGCCGGCCGGCGGAGTCCGGACCGGCGGCGCCCTGCTCCGCAGCGGGTCTCGAGTCCGGGATCGGGGCACCTGCCGCCGGACCACCCGCGCCGTGCAGGCGGGCGATCTGCAGGAACGGCGTACCCGAGGTCGGCCGGTCGGCGGCGCGCAGGTCGAAGTGCGCGTCCAGGTTCACCACCGCGATCCGCTCGCGCTCGCCCGCCGGCGCGGGTGCGGCGTCGTCTCCCTCCGAACCGGAACCGGCGGCACCGGAGCCCGCAGCGCCGGAACCGTCCGCGCCGGAGCCCTCAACACCCGAACCGGCCACCGCCTCGAAGAGACCGCGGTGCGTGGCCCAAGCGATCTCGTGGCCGCCGCCCAGCGCGACCACCAGGCGCCCGGCGCGCACGAGGTCACGCACCGCGTCGGAGAGCTCGCGCTGCGCGCCCTCCAGGTTCGGGTCCTCGGTGCGCACGGTGCCGGCGTCGGCGCGAGCCACCTCGTCGTGGACGGCGAGGCTGGCCAGCGCCTTCCGCAGCGCCGCCGGGCCGGCGGCCGCGCCCCGGCGCCCGCCGTTGCGCTCCACGCCCTCGTCGCTGGCGAAGCCGAGCAGCGCGAGCCCGGCCGCGCCGGCCCCGGTAATCGCACCGGCCCCGGAAGCCACACCGGCCCCCGCACCGGACCCGGAGCCGGACACTCCGGCGCCCGCACCGGTCCCGGCACCCGAGGCCTCCCGCGGGTCGAGGCCCTCGATCACCGAGTGCCAGCGGGCGTGCTCACGCCCGGGTCCGTCGTCGCGTCCGGTCCAGTCTGCGGGGTCAAAGGGGGTGTACATGCCGCGCACCCTAGTTCCCGCGCGCCCGGCGCGCCGCGCCTCGGCCCACCGGCGCGTCTCGGATGCGAGACTTTGACCCATGGCCCAGGTCCCCGCCGCCCGGAACACGCTGCGCATCCTCGCGCTGCTCTCGCGAATCGACGTGCCCGTCTCCGCCGCGCGCATCCGCGCCGAGCTCGACCTGCCGCGCTCGAGCACCTACCACCTGCTGCGCGAGATGGAGGCCGCCGGATTCGTCATGCACATCCCCGGCGAGCAGACCTACGGCCTGGGCGTGGCCGCCTACGAGATGGCCCAGGCCTACACGACCCAGCAGCCGCTGGTGCGCCTCGGCCAGAAGCGGCTGCGCGAGCTGGCCGTGCAGGCCGGCGGCTCCGGGCACCTCTCACGCCTCGTCGGCCCCGAGATCGTCTACCTGGTCGAGGTCCGCTCGCCCGGCGCGCAGGCGCTGATCACCGACGTCGGCGTACGGCTTCCCGCCCTGCGCACCGCCTCCGGCCTGGCGATGCTCTCCGTGCTCAACGACGCCCAGGTGAAAGCCGTGCTGGCCAGCCTTCCCGACATCCCGTCGGGCCCCGCCCCGGTTCCCGCACCGTCGCTGGCGGGCGGCGCGGACGCCGCCGCGCCCGGCCCCGACCACGACACCGACCACGCCACCACCCCCGCCTCCGGCGACTTCGCCGCATCGACCGACACCACCCGCCCCACGCTGCGCCGGCTGCTCGCCGAGCTCGACGCGATCCGCACCCGCGGCTTCGCCCTCGAGCGCGAGGCCGTCGCCCGCGGCCAGGAGTCCGTCTCCGTGCCCGTGCGCGACCACCTGAGCCGCCCGGCCGCGGCGATCACGGTCACCCACCCGGTCGACAGCCTCGACGAGGCCGGCCGCGCGGGCCTGGTGCGCAGCCTGCGGGAGGCCTCGGCCGCGCTCGGCGCGGCCGTCTTCGGCGCGCGCTGAGGCGCGCGGCCGGGCGCGCCCAACCCCCGCGACAGAACGCACGCCCAGCCCCCGGCACCCGCGCCGACGCCCACGCCGCCCCGCGCCCGCCCGCACGTCACCGCCGCCGGCGACCACCGGGACGTCGGCAATTTAACCGCGCTTGCCTGCACTGTCTCGAATACCAGACACCACCCCCTCGACGAATCTACCGCGCCACATGTGACCGCCGTTACCGTCACGGACACAGTTGATCCACGACATAGCGCGCCGCACCGGCCGCGCCTGGATGTCGCCGACCCGAGGAGGAACAGTGACCGAGCAGAACACCGACACCACCCAGTCCGGCCCGCGCACCGTGCGCGCCCCGCGCGGCACCGAGATCAGCGCCAAGAGCTGGCAGACCGAGGCGCCGCTGCGCATGCTGATGAACAACCTCGACCCCGAGGTCGCCGAGCGCCCCGAGGACCTCGTCGTCTACGGCGGCACCGGCAAGGCCGCGCGCAGCTGGGAGGCCTTCGACAAGATCGTCGAGACCCTCAAGGACCTCGAGGAGGACGAGACCCTGCTCGTCCAGTCCGGCAAGCCCGTCGGCGTGCTGCGCACCCACGAGTGGGCCCCGCGCGTGCTCATCGCCAACTCCAACCTCGTCGGCGACTGGGCCAACTGGCCGGAGTTCCGCAAGCTCGAGGCCGAGGGCCTGATCATGTACGGCCAGATGACCGCCGGCTCCTGGATCTACATCGCCACCCAGGGCATCCTGCAGGGCACCTACGAGACCTTCGCCGCCGTCGCCCAGAAGCGCTTCAACGGCACGCTCGCCGGCACCCTGACCCTGACCGGCGGCTGCGGCGGCATGGGCGGCGCCCAGCCCCTGGCCGTCACCCTCAACGGCGGTGTCTGCCTGATCGCCGACGTCGACGAGACCCGCCTGAAGCGCCGCCAGTCCAAGCGCTACCTCGACGAGGTCTACACCGACCTCGACGAGGCCGTCGCCCGCGCCCGCCAGGCCAAGGAGGACAAGGAGGCCGTCTCCATCGGCATCGTCGCCAACGCGGCGGACGTCTTCCCCGAGCTGCTCAACCGCCACCGCGCCGGCGAGATCACCGTCGACGTGGTCACCGACCAGACCTCCGCGCACGACCCGCTGAGCTACCTGCCCAGCGAGATCACCGTCGAGGACTGGCACCGCGAGGCCGCCGACGACCCGGAGACCTTCACCAAGAAGTCGCGCGAGTCGATGGCCATGCAGGTCCAGGCCATGGTCGAGTTCCAGGACGAGGGCGCCGAGGTCTTCGACTACGGCAACTCCATCCGCGACGAGGCCCGCCACGCCGGCTACCACCGCGCCTTCGAGTTCCCCGGCTTCGTGCCCGCCTACATCCGCCCGCTGTTCTGCGAGGGCCTCGGGCCCTTCCGCTGGGTGGCGCTCTCCGGCGACCCGGCCGACATCAAGGTCACCGACGAGGCCCTCAAGGAGCTCTTCCCCGACAACGAGCACCTGCACCGCTGGCTCGACGCCGCCGAGGAGTACGTCGAGTTCGAGGGCCTGCCCGCCCGCATCTGCTGGCTCGGCTACGACGAGCGCCAGAAGGCCGGCGTGCGCTTCAACGAGCTCGTCGCCGAGGGCAAGATCTCCGCGCCGATCGCCATCGGCCGCGACCACCTCGACTCCGGTTCCGTGGCCAGCCCCTACCGCGAGACCGAGGCGATGATCGACGGCTCCGACGCCATCGCCGACTGGCCGCTGCTCAACGCCCTGACCGCCACCTCCTCCGGTGCGACCTGGGTGTCCATCCACCACGGCGGCGGCGTGGGCATGGGCCGCTCCATCCACGCCGGCCAGGTCTCCCTGGCCGACGGCACCGAACTGGCCGCCCAGAAGCTCGAGCGCGTGCTCACCAACGACCCCGCCATGGGCGTGCTGCGCCACTACGACGCCGGCTACTCCCGCGCCAAGGAGGTCGCCGACGAGCGCGGTGTGCGCGTGCCGATGGACTTCAACCAGCGCGACTGATCCGATTGCCGACGCCGCGCGTGCCCCACGTCGGGCGCGTCGGCTGCGGCGTGGGCGCCGCGTCCCGGTGGCGCAGCGCGCCGGTGGCGCGGCGCTAGTGGCGCAGCGCGCACCCCGCCGGTGGCGCGAACCCGAAGAAGAACCGAGAGACACGAAGACAACAGCAGCAGACGACAAGCCGCAAAGCCGCAGAGAAAGGACCGAGACAATGGCCGGACGTTACCCCGAGGGCGACTTCTACGGATTCGAACAGGAGCTCTCCGCCGAGGAGCGCAGGATCCTGCTGAAGGTGCGCGACTGGGCGCAGAACACCGTCAAGCCCGTCGCAGCGGACTACTGGAACCGCTGGGAGTTCCCCCACGAGCTGATGGACTCCATCGCGGACCTCGACATCATCAGCCTGGTGCGCCACAAGGGCCGCAGCCGCCTGCTCGCCGGCCTGGTCACCGCCGAGATCCACCGTGCCGACGCCTCGGTGGGCACGTTCTTCAGCGGCCACGACGGCCTGTTCACCGGCTCGATCGAGCTGCTCGGCAGCGAGGAGCAGAAGCAGCGCTGGCTGCCGGACCTCTACGCCGTGCGCAAGACCGGCGTGCTGGCCATCACCGAGCCGGAGGCCGGGTCGGACGTGGCCAAGGGCATGCACACAACCGCCGAGAAGGTCGACGGCGGCTGGAAGCTCAACGGCACCAAGCGCTGGATCGGCAACGCCACCTGGTCCGACTACGCGGTCATCTACGCCCGCGACATCGCCGACGACCAGGTCAAGGGCTTCGTCGTCGACACCTCCGCGGAGGGCTACCGCGCGGAGCTGATGGAGAACCGCATCGCGCTGCGCGCCGTGCAGAACGCGGAGATCCACCTGACCGACTGCTTCGTGCCGGACGCCGACAAGCTCGAGGGCGCCAACACCTTCAAGGACACCAACAAGGTCTTCAAGTCCGCCCGCGCGACCGTGGGCTGGCAGGCCGTCGGCCTGCAGATGGGCGCGCTCGACGCGACCCTGGACTACGCCGATGAGCGCGAGCAGTTCGGCAGGAAGATCAGCTCCTTCCAGATCAACCAGTCGAAGCTGGCCACCATGCTGGGCAACCTCATCGCCTCCGAGTCGATGATGTACACCCTCAACCGCATGCAGGACCGCGACGCCGACCACAACGAGCACTCCGCCCTGGCCAAGGCCCAGGTCACCCACCTGATGCGCGAGACCGTCGCCCTCGGCCGCGAGGTGCAGGGCGGCAACGGCCTGGTCACCGACTACCACATGGCCAAGATCTTCTGCGACGCCGAGGCGCTCTACTCCTACGAGGGCACCTACGACATCAACCAGCTGATCGTCGCCCGCTCCATCACCGGAGAGTCCGCCTTCGTCTAGCCACCCCCTCGAGCCCGCCGGCCCGGACCGCACCGCAGTCCGGGCCGGCGGGCCCTACGGCATCGGGCCCCGCCCGCGGCCGACCGAAAGGAGACCACCATGACCACCGCCGGCCACCGCAGCGCGCTCGACGGCATCCGGGTCCTCGACATGTCCCGGGTCCTCGCCGGACCGTTCTGCGCCTCCATCCTCGCCGACCTCGGCGCGGACGTGATCAAGATCGAGACCCCCTGGGGCGACGACTCCCGCGAGTTCGGCCCGTTCTGGGAGGGCCACTCCGCCTACTACCGCCTGTTCAACCGCACCAAGAAGGGCATCACCCTCGACCTGAAGTCCGACGAGGACCGCGAGACCCTCATCGAGCTGGCCAAGCGCGCCGACGTGCTGGTGGAGAACTTCCGCCCCGGCGTCATGGAGCGCCTCGGCATCGCCCCGGAGGACCTGCTCGAGGCCAACCCCGGCCTGATCATCACGAGCATCAGCGGCTTCGGCCAGACCGGCTCGATGAGCAAGGCCCCGGCCTACGACCTCGTCGCGCAGGCGATGAGCGGCCTGATGTCCGTCACCGGCTGGCCCGGCGGCCGCCCGACGCGCACCGGCGTCAGCCTCGGCGACCTCATCCCGGGCCTCTACGCTGCGATCGCCACCCTCGGCGCGGTGCTCGAGCGCAACCACTCCGGCCACGGCCAGCACGTCGACCTGGCCATGTACGACTCGCTGGTCTCTGTCCTGGAATCGGTGGCCATGCGTGAGCTCTACGAGGACGAGACCCCCACCGCCGTGGGCAACGACCACGCGATGACCGTGCCCTTCAGCACCTACGCGGCCAAGGACGGCGAGGTCGTCATCGCCGTGACCAACGAGACCCTCTTCGGCCGCGTCGCCGACGCGCTCGACCTGGAGTACATGGTCGACGACCCCCGCTTCAACACCAACGCCGCGCGCCGCGAGCGCCGCGACGAGGTCCGCCGCCTCTTCGAGGAGAAACTGGCGGACTACACCGCCGACGAGGCGCTCAAGCACCTCGCCGAGCACGGCGTCCCGACCTCGCGCGTGCACGACGTCCACGACGCCCTCACCGGCGAGCTGGGCCGCGAGCGCGGCGTCGTCGCCGAGGAGTCCGACGGCTTCCGCACCCTCGCCTCCCCGATCAAGCTGCACGGCTCCGTCGCCCCGCGGCCGGCTCCGGGGCTCGGGGAGCACAACGACCTGATCGCCGATTGGCTCGCCGAGCCTGAGCGCGTCCCCGACGAGTCCGGTTCCGTCGACCGCTGACCCGGCCCATCCCCGAACGGAGGACACCATGTCCGAGAACTCCACCGCTGATCCGGTGCGTCCCGAGGAGGCGCCCACGCAGGCGCCCGGCGCGCGCCGGATGGACAAGCCCGTGCGCGGGCGCTGGCGGTTTTTCGTCTACAGCGCGATCGGCATCTTCGCCTTCTTCGTGCCGTTTTCCTACCAGGGCTCCAACTCGATCCTCCTGGACCACCTGGTGACGGTCATCGACGACCTGCTCGGTGACGCCAACAAGTTCGTCGCCTACGCGATCATCCTGGCCGGCACCGTCTTCCAGTTCGCCTCCGGGCGCTGGAAGCAGTCGATGGCCCGCCGGGTCTTCGCCTTCCTCAACGTCCTGGGCTCGGCCGTCGCGACGATGCTCGTGTTCAACTTCGGCCCGGACTTCCTCTTCCGCGAGGACCTCGGCCCCTTCCTGATGGACAAACTGGTCATCCCGGTCGGCCTGCTCGTCCCGGTCGGCTCCGTGTTCCTGGGCCTTCTCGTCGGCTTCGGTCTGATGGAGTTCATCGGGGTGCTCGTCCAGCAGATCATGCGGCCGGCCTACCGGGTGCCCGGGCGCTCCGCGGTCGACGCGGTGGCCTCCTTCGTGGGCAGCTACTCGCTGGGACTGCTGATCACCAACCGCGTCTACAAGGCCGGCGGCTACACGGCGCGCGAGGCCGCGATCATCACCTCGTGCTTCTCCACGGCCTCGGTGACCTTCATGGTCGTCATCGCGCGCACCCTGGACCTCATGCCGATCTGGGGCATCTACTTCGCCGCGACGTTCATCATCACCTTCATCGTCAGCGCGATCATCGTGTGGATCCCGCCGCTGTCGCGCATCCCGGACGAGTACTACCCCGGCTCCCACCCGGACCCGGAGGAGCAGGTCACCTCCAACCGCCTGCGCCGCGCCTGGGGCGAGGCCGAGGAGGTGCTCAAGCGCTGCCCCGGCGTGCTGCGCGTGCTGTGGGTCAACTTCGCCGACGGCGTGCTGATGACCATGCAGATCCTGCCGGGCATCATGTCGGTCGGCTTCATCGGCCTGACGCTGGCCTTCTACACCCCGGTGTTCACCTGGCTGGGCTTCCTCTTCCTGCCGTTCACCTGGGCACTGCAGGTCCCAGGCCCGCAGCTGGCCTCCGAGGCGCTGGCCATCGGCCTGTCCGAGCTATTCCTGCCGGCCACCCTGGTCGCCGGCGCCCCGAGCGAGACGCTGCGCTTCATCGTCGCCGTGGTCTCGATCTCACAGATCTTCTTCTTCTCGTCGATGATCCCGGCCGTGCTGGGCACCGAGATCCCGATCAAGATCTGGCACATGGTGGTCATCTGGTTCCAGCGCGTCGTCCTGACCCTGATCATCACCGTCCCGGTCGCGTTCCTCGTCACGGGCGGATAGACCGTAGGTGTGACCCCTGTTCCCTGACCCTCGTCCCCGCCCCCTTCTAGCTCCCGCGAACCCCAGAAAGGACCCCATGACCTCCACCCTGTTCACCAACATCGGCGAGCTGCGCACGGTCTCCGAGCGTGGCACCCTCAACGACGCCGCAATCGTCGCCGAGGACGGCGTGATCACCTGGATCGGCGAAGCCGCCAAGGCCCCCGAGGCCGACCGGGCCGAGGACCTCGGCGGGGCAGCCGTGCTGCCCGGCTGGGTGGACTCGCACACCCACATGGTCTTCGACGGCAACCGCGCCGAGGAGTTCGAGGCCCGCATGTCCGGCGGCGAGTACGCCGCCGGCGGCATCGCGGTGACCATGGAGGCGACCCGCTCGGCCGGGGCGGAGCGCCTCGACGAGCTGGTGGCCGCTCGCGTCGCGGCCGCCCGCGCCGGCGGCACGACCACCCTGGAGACCAAGACGGGCTACGGGCTGGACACGGCCAGCGAGAAGCAGGCCGCCGAGATCGCCGGGCGCCACGTCGACGAGGTCACCTTCCTGGGCGCGCACCTGGTGCCGCCGGGAGCCGACGCCGGCGAGTACGTCGACCTGGTCTGCGGCGAGATGCTCGACGCGGTGGCCCCGCACGTCGGCTGGATCGACGTCTTCTGCGAGCGCGGTGCCTTCGACGAGGACCAGTCGCGCCGGGTCATCGAGGCCGGCAAGACCAAGGGCCTGGGCGTGCGCGTGCACGGCAACCAGCTCGGCGAGGGCCCCGGGGTGAGCCTCGCCGTGAACTACGACGCCGCGAGCGTCGACCACGTCAACTTCCTCACCGACGCGGATGTCGAGGCGCTGGCCGCCTCGAAGACGGTCGCGACGATCCTGCCCGCCTGCGACCTGTCGACGCGCATGCCGCTGGCCCCGGCGCGCCGGTTGCTGGACGCGGGGGCCACGGTGGCCATCGCCAGCAACCTCAACCCCGGCACCTCGTACACGTCGAGCATGAACTTCTGCGTGACCACGGCGGTGCTCCAGCAGCACCTCTCCCTGGACGAGGCGATCGCCGCGGGCACCCACGGCGGTGCGGTGGCGCTGCGCCGCCAGGACGTCGGCGGCGGCCGTGACTCCCAGGGCCGCCCGGCCGTGGGCACGCTGGTCGAGGGCGCGGCGGCGAACCTACACGTGCTGCGCTCGGCCACCGCGATCGACCTGGCGTACCGCCCGGGCATGCCGGTCACCGCTGCGACCTACCTCACCGGCGAGCGCGTCGCCTGATCGCGGGGCGTTCCACCCGGCTCCCCGGCAAGGCCCCGTATAGCAAGGGCTCTTCCGTACCCAGCAAGGCGTGTCCTTGCTGGGTACGAGCTTGCTGGGTCGGGTACTCGCCGGGGCTCCCCGGAAGGCTGGTCGAGCTAGGCAGCGCTCCCCACAGGCCCCTTCCTCGGTGAACAGCCATAGATGGGCTGAAGATGTGCTGCAGAACCGCCGGAACCGTGTCCTGATCGCAATCATCGCGGTCCTCCTCGTCTTGCTCGGGATGCTCGCCACCACGGCGTTCTCGCGCAAAGTCATCGACCCCGACGTCTTCGCGCTCGGCTCCGACGACATGCCCGACATCGGCGACTACGTCTCGCTGGGCGTCCTCGAGGTCCGCGTCGACGAGATCACCGAGGAGGATCCCGCGGGCGCCGAGGAGGCCGCCGCCGGTTACCGCACCGTCCTGGGCGGGGCCGCCATCGAGGCGGTCACCGGCTGCCTCGCCGAGCCCGGCGCGAGCAGCGAAGGCGGCGGCGAGGGCACCGTCACCACCGGCACCACCGACCTGGTGATCATGAAGGTCACCCTGCGCAACAACGGCGACTCCCCGGTCGACTTCCGTCAGACCACGCCGCCGACGATGAGCCTGCAGACCGTCGGCGGCACCCGCGCCACGCCCGCCTGCGGCACACTCATCGAAGCCGGCCCCGAGGACCAGGTCGCCGAGCCCGGCGGGGCGATGCCCGGCATGGCCGCCTACCGCATCCCCGCCGGCGACGACCCGGGCTGGGTGCGCTGGGCCGACCCGGCCACCGGCGAGACCGCGACCACCGACGTCGGCGGCGGCGAGGACGCCCCGGGCACCTGCGAGGCGGCGGACCTCGACCTCTCCGAGACCGAATTCGGCGCCTACCTCGCCGCCCTGGAACTTCCGCTGGCAGACAGCGGGTTCACGCACCTGTCCCACCTGCGCGTGGTGGACAACCCGTTCGACCCGTGCGCCGAGCTGAGCTGGGTGACCGTCACCGGCATGCCGATGCGGGACACGCGCGGCGACCCGTACGACGATGAGCGCACGGCCGTCGTCTTCTTCACCGACGAGCATCTCGTGGACTTCGACATGAGCGTCTACCGCGAGATCGGCGAGGTCTGACGCACGGCCCCCGACGAGGTCACGCTGAGCTACAACGCGTATCTCAACAGGCCCGACCCCTTCGTCACCGTCCCTTATACGACCGCGGGCGCGAGCGATCCCGACGAGCCGCCGCGCGAGAACGGGTGCATCGACTTCGCCCCGGAGGCGCTGCCCGATGTCTCGGGTCCCGGCTCCCGCGTGCCGATCCCCTTCGGCAACGCCCACACCGCCGAGCCGCTCACCGAGATCTGGTCCTTCCCGGACGGTACCGAGGGGGACGCCGCCAGCGCGATCTTCACCGAGGTCTCCACCGCGATCACCGATTCCCCGCGGATCGAGCTCAAGCCCGGCCTCGCGCCCGCCGAAAGGAACATCGGGCATCCCCACGTCTTTCCCCCGGGCTCACGGGTGCTCGTCGACTCGGTGTTTGTCGTGGACACCACCGACGGCGCCGTGCGCATGTTCTTCGCCACCCGGGACAACGCGCGGGAGTTCCGGATCGACGAGACCCAGGTCCAGGACCTCCCGCTCGACAATTCGGCGAACCCCTACGGCCTGGACGCCTCCCGCTGGGCCTGAGCGTGGCGGCGCCGCGCCCCGGGGTCTGCCCTCCGAGGCCCGGCGCGCGGCCGACCGGGCCCCGCGCTCCGGGCCTTACCCCTGGTAGCTCGCCGCGTTCGCGGTCAGCCGCACGGTCTTGCCCACCACCGACGGGTCGGCCGGCGAGCCGTCGTCGGGGGTCTGCGTGGTGATGGTCAGCCCGTCCGCCCCAGCGGTGACCCGGTAGAAGCCGTAGGCCACCAGGGTCTCGCCCGGCTGCAGCTCGACGGTGCGCGCGTAGCCCCCGCCGCCCTGGCCGTCGTGGACGTCCACGCCGCCGCCGGTGAAGGAGAACGTCGCCTGATTACGCGCGGTGCCGGACTCGTCCGGCCACACCGCCGCATCCGCGGTGCACACCCCGCTAGCCTCGGAGGCCGAGAGACTGCAGGTCACCGTGTGGCCTGCCAGATTGACGACGATCGCGTCGCGCGCCGAGGCCGTCTCCGGCACCGTGAGCGTGCGCTCCCCGGTGCCACCCGCCTGCGACGCGCCCGCCGGGCCGGTCCCGGCGCCCCCGGAGCCGGTGCACACGCCGGACTCGCCCGCGCCGTGCCCTGCGCCGTGCGCGGAGTCGGAGCCCGGCGCCGCGGTGCCCGTGGCACCCGGCGCGCAGTCCTGCGCGCCGCCGGTCGGCCGCGGCGCAGCCGCGGCCTCCCCCGCCGACGTCGTCGGGTGCGCCGAGGTGTCGGACGGGACGTCGGAAATCGAGGGCGACGGGTGCACACTGGCCTCCTCGGCCTGGGGGGCGGGCGTGGGCTCGCCGGAGGGCGAGGAGCACGCGGTGAGTGCCGCGACGGCGAGCAGCGCGGCGGTGGCGAGGGCGGGGCGGGCGTTCATGGCACCAGCGTAACGCCGCGGCGGGCGGTACAAACGGGACCATGAGTATCTTGAACGAACCGTTATCGCTGGGATCACTCGAGATCCCGAACCGGATCATCATGGCGCCGCTGACACGCAGCCGCGCCGTGGACCAGGTGCCCACCGCGCTGATGGCCGAGTACTACCGGCAGCGCGCCGGCGCCGGGCTGATCATCTCCGAGGCCACGGCCGTCACCCCGATGGGGGTGGGCTACCGGGACACCCCCGGCATCTGGAGCGACGAGCAGGCCGAGGCCTGGGAGCCGGTGGTGCGCGCCGTGCACGACGCCGGCGGGCGCATCGCGCTGCAGCTCTGGCACGTGGGGCGCATCTCGCACCCGGACCTGCTGGGCGGGATGACCCCGGTCGCGCCCTCGGCGGTGCTGCCGGCCGGGCGGGTGCGCAGGCTGCGGCCGATGCGCGGATACGTCACCCCGCGGGAAATGACGCTCGACGAGATCAACGCGACCGTCGCCGACTACGGCGCGGCCACCGCGCGGGCGCGCGCGATCGGCTTCGACGGCGTGGAGATCCACGCGGCCAACGGCTACCTGATCGACCAGTTCCTGCAGGACTCCACCAACCGGCGCACGGACGCCTACGGCGGGCCGATGTCGAACCGCGAGCGCTTCCTGCTCGAGGTCGTCGGCGCGTGCTCGGACGCCTGGGAGCCGGGGCGCGTCGGCGTGCACCTCGCGCCGCGTGCCGACGAGCACGACATGGGTGACAGCGACCTCGCCGGACTGTTCACGCACGTGGCGGGCTCGCTGGCCGGGAAGGTCGGCTACCTGTGCGTGCGCGAGCACGAGGCGGAGGATTCGGTGGTCGGGGCGATCAAGGAGGCCTTCGGCGTGCCGGTGATCGGCAATGAGCGGATGAGCGCGGCGGACGCCCAGCGCCTGATCGAGGCCGACACGGTGGACGCGGTGGCCTTCGGCAAGGCGTACATCGCGAACCCGGACCTGGCCGAGCGGGTGCTCGCCGCCGACGCGCGCGGCGGGGTCGGGGCCGGGGCGGCCGACGCCTCGGGCGACGGCTGGCCGCGCCGCGTCGGGTCGGTGGAGCTCAACGAGCTGGTCACCGACACGATCTACCCGCCCTACGAGAACCCGCACGCGCACCTCGAGCGCGGCTACACCGACTACCCGGCGGCGCAGCTGTAGGTGGGCGACCCCTAGGGGTAAGACCGGGATGCTCCCCGATGCATTCGTCGGCGGAAATTGGTTCACTGGGAAGTGAACCGGAAAAGGAAGCCGCAACCGGCGGATTCGCCCCCGGTCGGAGCCAGAGGAGGCCCACCATGTCCAACTCCCGTCTGCACCGCTCGCCCGTCGACCGCTGGATCGGAGGTGTGTGCGGCGGCATCGCCGAGACCTACGGCTGGGACCCGGTCATCGTGCGGCTGGCTGTCGCCGCCCTCGGACTGGCGATGGGCTGGCCGATCCTGTTCTACATCGTCGCCTGGGTCGTCATTCCGCAGGCCTAGGCGCACCCCGGCGGGGCCGGGCCGGTGTGGCCCGACCCCACGGGCCGCTAGGCGCTCTGCCAGCTCTCCAGTGACTCCGGATCCGGCCACCGCGACTTCGACACCTTCACCGGAGGATCCGTCTCCTCGACCGGCCCGCCGAGGGTTGCCGAGTAACCGATGGAGTTGCTGCCCACCGTCAGCCCGGGGCCGTGGGTGCTCAGGACGTACGGGCCGAACCTGATCACGGACTCGTCCGGCAGCTCCTCGCCGCCGTCGGACAGGCTGCCGTCCGCGGCGTAGGTGCGCGCCCCGCCGCCGAGACCGAGGGCCACCTCGAAGCGGTTCGCCGGTTCGCCCTCCGGGGTGTCGTTCTGCGGCCCGGACAGCAGATCCTTCGCCGTCCAGTTCTTGCCGTCGGGTGCGTCACATGCCACGGTCACCCGCCCACCCAGCCGGCAGTTCAGGTAGGCCTCCCCGTCCTCGCCGACGGGCACACGCACACCGTACGTCCCGCGGCCGTCCCAGTCGATCCGGTAGTCATAGGCGGCATTGCGGGCGTTGCCCAGGTAACCGATGCGCGCCTCACCGGGCGTGACCTGACGATCGAAGTCGATGCGCGGGTAAGCGTCGTCCCCGTCCCATGCGCTCTCGACCAGCTTGTCGCCCTCGAGCCGGTAGTCGACCGTCGTCGTCGGGGCGTCCGAGCTGGTTCCTCCCTTGACACCGACGCTCACCGCGTCCGCGCCCTCGCGGGTGACATCCATGACCTTGGAGCCGGTGAGCGGGGCGGGGTCGGTGACCAGGTCGGGACCGTGGAAGAAGACCACGGTCTCAATCGGCTCGAGCCGGTCGCTCTCCAGGTGCACGGTCACCCAGCTCAGCGGCGCGCAGGGGTCGAACTGGTTGCTGAGGATCTCCGCCGAGAGACCGCGGCGAGGCCGATCGACCCACAGCCTGCCCGACTGCAGCCAGTACCCGAGCTCGGTCTCCATCAGGTCGAGGTTGTACTCCTCGCACTGCTCGCCACCGCCGGCACCCAGGTCGACGACCTTGCGGTCCTCGATGCCCTGGTCGGCCCCGTTCAGGCCGATGCTCGAGGGGCGTTCGTCCTCGGGCAGCTGAAAGACCCACAGGATCCTCAGCATCAGACCGTTGCAGTCGTTGCCGTCGTCTCCGTCGACCCGCTCAATCACGAGCGCGTTCAGTCCCGACATCGGCCGATAACCGCTGGCGGCGACGGTGGACAGGTCCGCGTGGATGGCCAGCTGCACGCCGGGCTCCACCGACTGCCCCTCGCCCAGGCACACCGATGCGGGGATGACGCCGAAGCTGCCGCCGTCCTCGGCCTCCATCTTCTCGGTCGGCGGGGTGTCACCCTCGCTTGCCGACGTCGCGTCTGCCCCACCGTGGGCGCCGGAGTCACCGTCGTCGTCGCGGTCCCGCGGGTCGTCCGAGCTGCCTGAGTCGCTGTCCCGGTCCTTGTCGGAGTCGCTCGAGCTTCCCGAGCCACCGTCGCCGCGCGTGGCCGTCGTGCCGTCGGCGAGGGTCGGACGCGGCCCATGGGCCGACGCACCCGAGTCGGATCCGGAGTCCGATCCACGGTCGGAACCGGACTTCGAGTCGGAATCTCCGTGCGACCCCGAATCGGAGTCTGAGTCAGAGTCCGAGTCGCGCTCAGGGCTGCGGTCCGAGAGCGTGGTCACGGCCGCGCGGTCCACGAGGTCCGGGATGTCGTAGTCCGCCGGATCGAAGCTGCGGCGCTGGTCGACGTCGTCGACGCGCACCTCGAGATCGCCGACCGAGACGAAGTCTCCGATGGTGGGCATGTTCGGGTTCGGGGCGGCCAGGATCTCAGGTTCCTTCGGGGCGGACGAGCAGCCCACCACGATGAGCAGGGCGCTCACCGCGGCGAGGACCGCCGCCGGGAACCTGCGGCTGCGAGTAGTGTCCATGCCCTAAACACTAACGGGCACGCGCGACATCCTCCCAGCCTCCGGGGAGCATTCTCCGCGCGGACGGCCATCTCTCAGTCGTGGCGTATGGACGCTTTCCGGAAGCGGAGCATTCTCCGCGCGGACGGCCATCTCACTTTCCGCGGACGCTAAACTCCCAGACAGAAAGCCAGCCGTCTCACCCCCAGGAGCCCCATGCGCGTCCACCGGATCCGCCGCCGCGTGACCGCGGCCGTCGTGCTCTCCCTGACCGGCCTGCTCGTGGGGTGCGGGAGCGGCGGTCTCGCAGGTCTCGGCGGGTCCGGTGACGCGGTGTCCTCCGCCCCGCTGACCACCGTCGCGAGCCCGGGCGACGCCGGCATCGGCGACGAGGTCTCCTTCGACGACGTCGCGGTCACCGTCACCGACGCCTACTTCGCCGGCGAGATCCAGCTGGGCGAGCCGTCCCAGTCCGGTTCCTCGCCCGCCTCGACCGCGATGGCCCCGGGCGGCCAGCGGTTCCTGATCCTGAACATCAAGCAGGTCAACCGGGGCAGCCAGCCTCTCACCCTCCTCGGCGCCGGGGCGCTGGACGTCAAGGTCACCGACGTGGCGGGCTCCCCGCACGCCTCGCTCGGCGAGCCCGAGCGCATCACCGGCAACCCGACCGACGGCGCCGCCGTCAACCCCGGTGAGCAGGGCAACGTCGCCCTGGCGTTCCTGCTCTCGGAGAACACGGAGGCTGAGAAGGTCAGCTTCGCTCCGGCCGGCGGCGGTCCGGCCCGCGCCAGCGTCTCCCTCGGCGGGAAGGCCTAGGGCGGGCCCTGCCCTGCCGCTCCCCTGCGCGCGCTCGCGGAATCCACCCCTGCCCAGGCTCCGATACGATGGAGCACAGGTGCCGCCAAGCTTGCGCCGGAGGGGTGCCCCCCTCCCCGGGCCCGGGACCGTCCCCGTCCGCCGACCTGAAGGACCCACAGTGAAACGCCTGCTTCTCGCGCTCGCCGCCGTCGCCTCCCTGACGCTCGCGGGATGTGGCGGGGGCGGTGATTCCGATGCGCCGGCCGACACCGAGACCACGTCGAGCACCCAGGCCGAGCACACCGTCGGTCAGATGGTGGAGGCCGAGGGCGTCGCGCTCCGCGTCGACGCGGTGACCGAGACCGACACGATCGAGCTCCTCAGCGATCACTCCACCGCCGACCCGAACGTCACCGAGAAGGTCCGCGAGGGCGGCAAGTACGTCGTGGT
Source organism: Corynebacterium sp. MSK006 (assembly GCF_030232385.1). Classification (NCBI taxonomy): domain Bacteria; kingdom Bacillati; phylum Actinomycetota; class Actinomycetes; order Mycobacteriales; family Corynebacteriaceae; genus Corynebacterium; species Corynebacterium sp. MSK006. The sequence goes on along the minus strand of NZ_JASPJZ010000004.1, from coordinate 21,404 downwards.
CGACACGACCGTGCGCAACGACGGCACCCAGGACATGGACCTGACCTGTTCCTTGGGAGTACAGGCGAAGCTGGTCACCGAGCCGCAGGCCGAATACGGGCCTGAACACGAGTTGCACCGCGTGCCCGGCAACCCGGGATGTAGCGATTACCTCGGTGCAGGCTTCGACACGACCATGACCTGGATTTTCGTCGTACCGAAGGACCGGAAGGTCACGGCGCTCGGCTTCGCGAACCCCGAGTACTCCTTCGACGACCTGACCTACATCTCCATCGACCGCATCGACTCCGAGCGCCCCAAGGGCAAGGGCCCGCACCCGACGACGGGTGCCGACGCCGCGGAGTCCGACGCAGGTGCGGAAGGTTCCGCGTCCACCTCCACTCCGACCGCGGAGGAGAACAGCGGGGACGCCGGCGGCTCCGACAGCGCGACAGGCGCGGCCGCCGGCGGGGCGCCCGCGTACGGAGTCGGTTGCTCAGCCTCGCAGGTGGGCATGCCCGCGCGCGACGGCGCCGGCGAACCGCTGGTCTGCACCTTCATGGGCGGTTCGAAGTACACGTGGGTCTACGGACCTGAGCCGCAGGGTGTCGGAACGGCCGAGGTCGGCGGCGAGTGCGTCGACGGCGAGCACGGCGGCCAGGACGCCGCGGGCCACGTCCTTCTCTGCATCGGCGGCGAGTGGGTCGCGGGGCCGTAGCCCGGCCGCGAACCGAGTCATGGCCCACCGGTGGGCAGCTACCACCGGCGGTCCCCGTCCTAAGATGTCAGATTGTGCGACGTCTAGGTCGCACATTCTGACGCCCCGATTTTCGGCGAAGCTCTGACCTGCGGGTTTTCGCGTAACGGTCGTGTGACCGTCAGAGTGTGCGACGCTGTGGTCGCACACTCTGACAGCGCTCCACCGACAAGACCCCGGGAGCGCGGCAAACGGGGCCGAAACCGCCCCGAAACCCCTGTCCCGACCCGGAAAGCCCTGGTCCGGCACTCCCGGCGCCGCCGAAACCGCCCCGGTCCCCCGCCCCCTACCGGAACGGCACCTCACCCATCGTGCGGCGCAGCTTGCGGGTGTGCAGCTTGGTCGGGTCCTTGGCCAGCCGCTCCATCGCGCGCACCGCGCACATCACGTGCGCCTCCTTCGAGGAGGTGTAGAAGGCCTGCGCCTGGGCGGGCAGCTTCGGCACCGCGTGCAGCGGCAGGTCGGAGACCGAGAGCAGCGTGCCGTAGGGCACCCGGAAGCGGTAGCCGTTGGCCGCGAGCGTGCAGGACTCCATGTCCACGGCCACGGCGGTCGAGCCGCGCAGCCACTCCCACAGGTCGCGCGGGGTGTGCCACTCCCAGTTGCGGTCCCCGGTGGAGAGCACCGTGCCGGTACGCATCAGCGAGCGGTCGCCGCCGTAGATGTCGTTGACGGAGGCCTCGAGGGCACGCTGCACCTCGGGCACCGCGGGTATCGGCACGTCGCGGGCGATCCGGGAGTCCAGGATGGAGTCCTCGCGCTGGTAGGCGTTGCCCAGGATGAGGTCGCCGATGCGCATGCGCCCGTCGAGGCCCGCGCAGTGGCCGATCATGATCCACGCCTCGGGGCGCAGCACCGCCAGCGAGTCCGTGATGGTCTTCGCGTTGGAGGGCCCGACGCCGATGTTGATCATGGTCAGCCCGTCGCCGGCCTCGGTGACCAGGTCGTAGCGGGGCATCTGGTGGCTCGAGGCCAGGTCCAGCTCGTCGAGTTCGGCGCCGTGGCCGGCCTCGAGCACCTCGCCGTTGGGCAGCAGCAGGCGGGTGTAGCGGGAGTCCGGGTCGTCGATCTCTCGCAGCCCGAAGCGCACGAACTCCGAGGTGTGCATCGCGTAGTTGGTGAACAGGATGTACTTCTGCACGCTGTCGACGTCGATGCCGGTGTAGTGCTCGATACGCGCGCAGGCCAGGTCGAAGCGCTGCGGTCCGAACTGGAAGAGCGGCTTCTCCTCGCCGTGGAAGGCGTCCCAGTGGCCGTCGACGATGGCGTCGTGGACGTCGTCGAGCGTGGGCCGCGGCACGGCGTCGCCGAGGTCCCCTGCTCGGCGCGCCTCGTCGATGTTGCCGACGCCGCGGATGTACTCCGGCGGGATGCGCGTCTGGCTGGGCCCGACCTGGATGCGGCAGGGGTAGTTGCCGGTCAGGGCCTCGAGCTGCTCGAGCAGGTAGCCGCGCAGCAGCTGCGGCCGGGCGAACTCGGCGACGTAGCGGCCGGCGGCGTTGACGTATCCGAAGGGCTCGGAGCGGTCGATGGGCCGCCACTCGAGCACGTTGACGGCGAGCTTGGGGTAGACCACCTCGTTCCACGAGACGTAATCGCCGCTCGCCAGGATCTCCCGGGCGCGCGCCGTCGCCGTCTCGTACAGCTCGACCAGCTTGTCGACGGCCGCGCGTGCCCCGTCGACCTCGACCAACTCACCGTGGGCTCCAGTCATGCCCCCGAGCGTACCGGCGTGCGCCCCGCCCGTCCGGGCGCGGAAAGCGAATCCCGGCACGCGCGCGGCCGGGCGCCTCTATCCTCGTGGCCATGGCTGAGGACCTGCGCACCGAACTCGTCCGCCTGCTGCGGCGTGCCTGGCGCAACCTGCCCGTGGAGAAGCTGCCCGGCACGCCGCACTCGATGAAGATCCCCGACGAACTGGCCCGACGCATCGCCGACGACCACCCCGACGCCACCCTGGACCGCGGGGCCAGCGGCGTGCCGCTGCTGTCCCGCCTGCGCCCCAACGGTCGCTTCGAGGACGACTGGCGCGCCCGGCCCACGAAGAAACGGCCCTGGCCGGTGGTGCTGGTGCACGGCACCGGGGCGACCAAGGGCGACTGGGAGGAGCTCGGCGCGGACCTGCGCGCGGACGGCTGGGCCGTCTTCGCCCCGGACCTCATCGGGCGCGCGACCAGCCCGCTGGCCGAGACCGCCGGTCACCTCGGCGCCTACATCGACGCGGTCCTACAGGTCACCGGCTCGCAAAAGGTCGTCGTCGTGGGCCACTCGCAGGGCGGGCTGCTGGCCCGCTGGTGGCTGCGCTTCGGCGGCGGCGCCGGCAAGATCCGCCACCTGGTCTGCCTGGCGACGCCGAACCACGGCACGACGATGGGCGGGATCGTCAGTTCGGCCGTGCGCGGCCCGGTGGCCGCGGGCCTCATGCGCGAGCTGGTGACCAGCTGGTTCGGTCCGGCCGGCTTCGACCAGATCCGCGGCGACGCGGGCAGCGGAGTCGTCGAGGCGGTCAACGCCGGCGACGAGCTGGTCGAGGGCGTGACCTACACGTGCCTGGCCACCCGCTTCGACACCCTGATCCAGCCGCCGAACTCGGTGTTCCTGCGCGACCCGGGCGACGACACGGTGCGCAACCTGTGGGTCGACTCGCTCGACGAGACCGCGGTGATCACCCACGACCAGATGACCCGCGCCCGCCCGGCGCGCCAGCTGGTGCGCGCCGACCTGGACCGGCTCTGCCGCGTGGGCGACCCCTGGACCATCTGCGACTCCGGTGCGCGCGACTCCCGTGCGCGCGACTCCCGCACCGGTAAACCGCGGGCCTGACAAGCGGGGCAGCCTGCGCGGACGTCCACTTTCCCGAGGTACAGGACACAACAGGACCAAGACCACAGAGGTAAGACGACGCGGCGTCGTCAAGCAACCCACGCAGGCGCGCGACCTGCACAGATGCGCACCACGCACGCACCCGTCACGACACTCGAAGCCCGCATCCAGCCGGCTTACACCGCGGCCTAAGTTGCCTCTGCCCCTGGTGAAGGGCGGATAATAAGCCGCGATGACTTCCACACCCCAAGACCCCAGACAGCCCGGGTCCGGCGATCCGGCGGCTGACGCCTCGCACGCAGACGCCGCCGCGGACCCGCACGCCCACGACGCCGCGTACACCGGGACCCACACGGCCGGCGTGCACGGCGCGGGCGCCGCCACCACCGAGTCCGCCACCGCCACCGACGCCGACTCCGGCTTCCACGGCAGCGACGTGACCTCCCTGACCGCCACGGTGAAGAAGAGCCGCAAGTTCCTCGGCCAGCCGTGGGGTCTGGCCAACCTCTTCGGCATCGAGATGTGGGAGCGCTTCAGCTTCTACGGCATGCAGGGCCTGCTGACCTTCTACCTGTACTACTCGGCCTCCGAGGGCGGCCTCGGCATGTCCGAGGCGGAGGCGGTCTCCCTGGTCGGCGCGTACGGCGGCTTCGTCTACGTCTGCTCGCTGGTCGCCTCGTTCGTCTCCGACCGCCTGCTCGGCGCGGAGCGCACGCTGTTCTACTCGGCGATCCTGGTCATGTGCGGTCACATCGCCCTGGCCCTGATCCCCTCCTTCGCCGGCCTGGCCATCGGCCTGGTGTGCATCGGTGTCGGCTCCGGCGGCGTCAAGACCGCCTCGCAGGTCGTGCTCGGCGACCTCTACGCACGTGAGGACCCGCGCCGCGACGCCGGCTTCTCCATCTTCTACATGGCCGTCAACATCGGCGCGTTCTTTGGCCCGCTGCTCACCGGCTGGGTCTGGGGCATGCAGGGCTTCCACTGGGGCTTCGGCCTGGCCGCCATCGGCATGGCCGCCGGCCTGACCCAGTACATCCTGATGCGCAAGACCACCATCGGCGCCGCCGGCTCCGAGGTGCCCAACCCGCTGCCGCGCAAGCAGTACATGCCGTGGGCCGTGGGCACCGTCGTCGTCATCGTCGCGGTGAGCCTGGCCATCGGCACGGGCCTGATCAAGGTCCAGTGGCTCTCGACGATCATGGCCGTCATCGCCTTCGTCGCCGCGGCCGTGCTGCTCGTCGAGATGTGCATGTCCCCGCTGACCACCGCCGTCGAGCGCTCGCGCCTGATCGGTTACATCCCGCTGCTGATCGGCGGCGTGCTCTTCTTCGCCATCTTCCAGTCGCAGTTCACCGTGCTGGCCGTCTACTCCGACCAGCGCCTGGACCGCAGCCTCTTCGGCTTCGAGATCACCCCGAGCCAGGTGCAGGCCTTCAACCCGCTGTTCATCATCATCTTCGCGGGCGTCTTCGCCGCGCTGTGGACCAAGCTGGGCGACCGGCAGTGGTCCTCGCCGGTCAAGTTCGGCGTGGCCAACCTGATCATCGGTGTCTCGCTGGTCTTCTTCCTGCCGTACTCGTCCGCCGGCGAGAACGGCACCCCGCTGCTGGTCATCGTGTGGATCCTCTTCCTGTTCACCATGGGCGAGCTGCTGCTGTCCCCGGTGGGCAACGCGCTGGCGACCAAGGTCGCCCCGCAGGCGTTCAAGTCGCGCCTCTTCGCCGTGTGGCTGATGGCCGTGGCCATGGGCACCTCGCTGTCGGGCGTGCTGGGTCAGTTCTACGACCCGACCGACCCGTCCGCGGAGCGCGCGTTCTTCATCACGGTCGCCATCGCCGCGATCGTGCTCGGCGTCATCCTCCTCGCGCTGCGCCCGTGGGTGCTGCGCAAGTTCGTCGACGTGCGCTGACACGCTTCAATTGCCGACGCCCCGCACATCACCGGTGTGCGGGGCGTCTCGGCGTCTGCGGGGCCGGGTGGCGGTTTCCCCGGGCGGGGCTGTGTTCGGGGCCGGGCGGCGGTTTCCCCGGGCGGGGCGGACCCCCGCCCTAGGCGGAGATGAAGCGGTTGACGAAGCGGGCCGTACGGTCCGGGCTGACCGAGCGCGCCCAGTACATCGCCTTGTCCAGCAGCGAGACGCCGTAGTGGATCTTGCCGCGCTGCCAGCGGTTGGCCGGGTGGGTGGCGTCCCAGATGACCTCGGCGATCTGCTCCGGGGTGATGTGCACGCCGAGGCGGCGCACCGAGGTCGCGTCGTTGTCGCTGAGCTTGGTCTTGGCCCACAGCGGCCAGATGTCGATCACGCGGATGCCGTCGGGCTCCCACTCCAGGCCGAGGGCCTCGGTCAGCCCGCCGACGTAGGACTTCGTCGCCGAGTAGACGGCGATGTCCGGCTGGCCGTAGATCGCCGAGGCGGAGGCCATGTTCACCAGCTGCGAGCCCTCGGTGGCCGCCAGGTAGCGGTGCGCGGCCCGCGCGCCGAGCGTGACGCCCAGGGCGTTGACCTGGATCTGGGCGGCGACCTTGGTCGCCGGCAGTGAGGCGAGCGCGCCGGCGGCAATTACCCCGGCGTTGTTGTCGAGCACGTCGAGCGTGCCGCCGGTGTGGGCGGTGAAGTCGGCGAGGGCGGCGTCCCAGCTCTCGACGTCGGAGGCGTCGAGGTGGCCGGCGACCAGGTTCGGGTGGGAGTAGGAGACGGGGGCGATGTCGTAGGCGCCGACGGTCCAGCCCTCGGTGAGGAAACGGTGGGCGACCGCACGACCGATTCCCTCGGCGGCCCCAGAAATGAAGATGGATGACATATAGTCAACGATATGACAGTCATCACAGTTGTGTCCCCGAGTTCCGGCGCGGAACTCGGCGAGGTCACCGCGCACACCGCCGAAGACACCCGTCACGCCTTCGACCGCGCCCGGCCCGCACAGCGGCGCTGGCAGGCGACCCCCGTCAAGGAGCGCCGCAAGGTACTGCTGAAACTGCACGACCTGGTCCTCGAACGCCGCGACGAGATCCTGGACCTGATCCAGGACGAGACCGGCAAGAACCGCACCAGCGCGTTCGAGGAGGTCATGGACGTCGCCATCACCACGCGCCACTGCGGTTACGCCGCCGGGCGGCTGCTGCGCCCGAAGCGGGCGAAGACCTCGCTGCCGGGGCTGACGCGCACCCGCGTCGAGCACGACCCGGTGGGCGTGGTGGGCATGATCTCCCCGTGGAACTACCCGTTCTCCCTGACCGCCGGCGACGCGATCGCCGCGCTGGCCATGGGCAACGCCGTGGTGCTCAAGCCGGACTCCCAGACGCCCTACACCGGCCTGCTCGTCGCCGACCTGCTGCGCGAGGCGGGACTGCCGGAGAACGTCTTCCAGGCGGTCACCGGCTCCGGCTCGGTGGTCGGCCAGGAGATCGTCGCCCAGTGCGACTACCTGATGTTCACCGGCTCGACGGCCACCGGCCGGATGCTGGGCAAACAGGCCGGCGAGCGGCTGATCGGCTACTCGGCGGAGCTCGGCGGCAAGAACCCGATGATCGTCGCCGACGACGCCGACCTCGAGCGCACGGTGCCGGGCGCGCGGGCGGCGTGCTTCTCCAACTCGGGCCAGCTGTGCATCTCGATCGAGCGGCTCTACGTCCACCGCGGCATCGCCGACGAGTTCATCCCCGCCTTCGTCGACTCGGTGGCCGGCATGCGCATCGGCGGCGGCCACGACTGGGAGACGGACATGGGCTCGCTGATCTCCGAGGAGCACTGCGAGCACGTCGCCGCGATGGTCGACGACGCGGTGGCCAAGGGCGCACGCGTGCTCACCGGCGGACGCCGCCTGACGGACCTGGGCCCGGCCTTCTACGCGCCGACGCTGCTGGCCGACGTGCCCGAGGACGCCGAGCTCTTCCGCGAGGAGACCTTCGGCCCGGTGGTGGCCATCGAGGTCGTCGAGTCGCTCGACGAGGCCGTGCTCAAGGCCAACGACACCCGCTACGGGCTCAACGCCAGCGTGTGGGCTAACCCCGTGACCGGCTCGAAGCTGGCCTCGCGGCTGCACACGGGCACCGTCAACGTCAACGAGGGCTTCGCCGCCGCGTGGTCCTCGGTGGGCGCGCCGATGGGCGGTTGGAAGCAGTCCGGCGTGGGCCGCCGCCACGGCGACGGCGGCATGCTCAAGTACACCGAGGCGCGCACGGTGGCCGTCCAGCACCTGATGTCGATCTCGGGCAACACCGTGGTGGACCCGGACGTCCTCGCCAAGACGGTGACGGCGGCGCTGAAGTTCGGCAAGCGGATCCTGCGGTAGGCGCGGCCGCGGCTCGCCGGGCGCGAATCGCCGCTGCCGCCGCCCTTCGGCCCGCGGTCTCCGCGAGGCCGCGGAAGGTCCAGCTGACGAAGACACTCACACTCCGATAAGTTGTGGGACAAATTCCCCACGACTTATCTAGGAGAGCCTTGTGAGCCGACCAGGTGGATGGCAGGACCAGCCGGGACGCCCCGGCACCCCGGACCAAAACGCCTTCCCGGGCGGATCCGGGTACCCCGCAAACCCCTCGACTCCCGGCGCGCCCGTCGGCCCCGTCGGTGCGGGCGCCCCCGGTGGCCCCGCGGATCCCGGCGCGCCCGCCCAGGCCGGCGCGGGCTCCGGCGGCTCCTCCGATTTCGTCGCCGCGGCGATCACTGGTGTGCTCGCGATCTTCGTCGCCCTGGCGGCGTTCCTGCCGGTCAACACGACCACCCTGTCGATGTTCGGCGTGGAGGTCAAGGTCACCCAGAACGGCTGGAACAACGTCTCGTCCGAGCTCACGGGCTCCTTCGACATGGGCGAGATCGACCCCTTCGAGGGCCTCGAGGACTACGGGTCCGGCCTCGGTTCCGACCCCGGTTCCGACCCCTTCTCCGATCTCGAGTCCGAACTCGAGTCCGAGTCCTTCGGCGACCTGGACTCCTACGGCGGTTCCGACAGCTTCGACTCGAGTGAATTCGGCTTCGGTTCCCACGGCTCCCCGGCGCCCTCCTTCGTTCCGGTGCAGCAGGACCCCTACAGCGACGATTTCGGCGAGGATTCCCTCGAGGGCTTCACTGACGGCCTGAGCCAGCAGCTCGAACAGGAGATGCAGCAGTACCAGGACCAGATGGAAACGGAACTGGAGCAGTCCCTCGAGGAGGAGTCGGGCGTCGGTGCCGGCATCGTCGCCATGATCCTGATCGTGCTCGCGCTCATCGCCGCGGCCGTGCTGTGGGCGCTGCGCCTCCGGCTCGCCGCCGCGATCGTCACGATCGTCTCCGGCGTGGCGCTGGCCGGCTACTACGTGTTCCTGATGGTCGGCACGAAGGCCTCCATCGAGGCGGATCTCTCGGAGATCACCACCGACACCGGCGGCATGGACTACACCTACGACCTGAACCTGGGCGCGTGGCTCATGCTCCTGCTGGCCGTCGCGGCGATCGCTTGGGGCGTCATCTCCTTGCTCGCGTGGCCGGGCGCTCTCAAGAAGAAGAGCCACGCCGCGGCGACCGCTCAGCCCGGCCCCGGCGGTGCGCCGTTCGGCGGCGGCCAGCCCGATCAGCCCGGTCAGCCGGGTCGGCCCGGCCCCGGCGGTGCGCCGTTCGGCGGCCAGCCCGGCGGCTTCCCCGCGGGCGGCCCGCAGCCGGGCGGCAACCCCGGCTGGGCGGGCGGCTCCCCGCCCGACGGCCCGCAGGGCTGGTCCGGCCGCCCGTAGTCCGGCGACCAACAACCACCCACCACCTACTAGACCGCCCGGTCCATCACTGACAGTCCGAGCGGTACGCCCCGGTCCTCGGACCACCGCCCGCCCCGCGTAGACTCCGGAGCCATGGCCACCACTGAAGCCCTGTACACCGAGACCCTCGACCTGCTGCGCGAGCTCATCCGCAACGCCTGCGTCAACGACCTGACCGCGGACTCAAGCGAGGAGCGCCGCAACGCCGAGACCCTCAAGGCCTTCTTCGCGCAGACCCCGAACGTCCGCGTCCAGGAGTTCGAGCCGCACCCGGGCCGCGTCTCGGTCATCTTCACCGTGCCGGGCACCGACCCCGACGCCGAGCCGCTGACCCTGATGGGCCACACCGACGTCGTGCCCGTCGACGAGGACGCCTGGGAGCACGAGCCCTTCGGCGCCGAGATCGTCACCAATACCGCCGGCGAGGAGGTCCTCTACGGCCGCGGCTCGGTGGACATGCTCTTCATCACCGCGACGATGGCCGCGGTCACCCGCGACGTCGCTAAGCGCGGCGGCGCGCGCGGGGAGCTGACCTTCGCCGCGCTCGCCGACGAGGAGGCGCGCGGCGGCCTGGGCGGCAAGTGGCTCTCAGAGAACGCGGCCGAGGCGTTCAGCTGGCGCAACTGCCTCTCGGAGACCGGCGGGGCGCACCTTCCGGTGGCCGACGGCTCGGACGCCGTCGTCGTCTACGTCGGCGAGAAGGGCGCCGGACAGCGCCGCCTGACCGTGCGCGGCGAGGCCGGCCACGGTTCCACACCCTACGGGCGCGATTCGGCGGTCGCGAAGATCGGCGAGGTCGCCGCGCGCATCGCCGCCATCGAGCCGCCGGTGACCGACAACCCGATCTGGCAGGGCTTCGTGCGTGCCTTCCGCTTCGACCCGGCCACCGAGAAGGCCCTGCTGACCGGCTCGGACGCCGCCGACTACGCCGTCTTCGGCGACCTGGCCGGCTACGCGCACGCCTTCTCCCACCTCACGCTGGCCCAGACCGTGCTGCGCGCCGGCGGGGCGATCAACGTGCTGCCGTCGAAGGCCAGCCTGGAGATGGACATCCGCCCGCTGCCCGGGCACACCCAGGAGGGCATCGACGAGCTGATCCGTGAGGGTCTGGGCGATCTCGCCGACGAGGTCGAGATCGATCACCTGATCACCGAGCCGGCGACCGAGTCGCCGGCCGAGGGCCCGCTGTGGGACGCGATGGTGGCCACCATCCACGAGGAGTTCCCCGACGCCGTGGTGGTGCCCGTCTACGCCACCGGCGGCTCTGACCTGCGCTTCGCCCGCCGCCTCGGCGGCAACGGCTACGGCTTCGCGCTGCACGCACGCGGCCGCGACCTGGCGGCGGCCAACCGCCAGCTGCACGCCCACGACGAGCACCTGCACCTCGAGGACCTGCGCCTGACCGTGGGCGCCTACTCCCGTCTGGTGGAGCGCTTCCTGGGGGCGTGATTTCCGACGCGCGCGGGGACCGGGTGCGCGCACTATCCTTGAGCACCATGAACGGCGCGCAGTCCGCCGGTGGTGACCGCCCCGGCCCAGGCTCGGCGGACTCCGCCCTGACGGCGGACGAGCTCGCGGCCGCCGACGCGCGCACCCGCCCCTCGCCCACCCGGGTCATCGCGCCTGCAACCCGGCCACACCCAACCCGACGCCACCCGCCCCTCGCGCACCCGGGTCATCGCCACCGCGGCGGCCGCCGCGGTGCTCGGCGCCGGCATCGCGGCCGGCGGCGCCTTCTTCAAGAACCCGGTGCCCGCGGCGTCGGAAATCTCCGTCGACTTCGCACAGACCGCACCCACGGCGCGCGTCGACGACCCGGACGGTCTGCTCGACGCAGGTGACCAGGACCGCCTGCTCGGAGAGGCGGCGCGCCTCGAGATGCCCGAGGTGGTCCACGAGCTGCGCTTCATGGTCTTCGAACAGAACGAGTACGAGGTCATCGGCACGGTGGTCGACCACCTGCGCGGCGGCGAGCCCGGGCTGATCGACGGGGACCGCTTCGCCGACGGCGTCCTCATCGTCGGCGTCGGGCTCAGCCCGCGGCAGTCCTTCGTCTTCGCCGGTGACGACGTCGCCGACCGGCTGGGACTCAACGCCGGGGACGCCCACCTCGACGCCGCCCTGGAGGCGATCAAACCGGACGTGCGCGCGGGCGACCTCACCGGCGGACTGCTCGCCGGACTGGGCGAGGTCGTCGACCCCGACGCCATCGCGCAGGCCCGCCACGACGCAGCCGCCGAGGAGCGCCTGCGCGCCACCGGGGTCTCCGGGGCGGTGGGCCTGGTCCTGGCGGGTGGCTCGGTGGGGCTCATCGGCACCCGCCGCCACATCCGCGGCCGCCGCCTGACCCGGGCGCGCGCCGAACTCGACGTGATCACCGACGAATACGCGCCGCTGGCCGAACGTCTCGACCGCGTCGACGCGCAGGTGGGCGCGCTCGCCTCGGCGCTGGCCGACGAGACCATGCACCGCCAGTGGGCCGAAGTGCGCGACCGCTTCCACGACGTGGGCCCCGAGATCGACCGGTTCGTCGGTCTGGAGGCCGCCACGCATCCCGACGGGGAGGACGGGCGCGGGGAGGCGCCGGCTGACGAGGCCCCGCACGCGATCGTCCCGGTCAGCCCGCGGGCGCGGAAGAAGGCGTCGCGCGCCGAGCGGCGCCGGCGGCAGGCCGCCGACGAGCAGGCCTTCCACGACGCCCGCGGGGAGATCGCGCAGGCGGCGCGCACGGTGCGCGACCTGGGCCGGGCCGCGGAGAGCATCGGGCGCATCGACCTGATGGAGCGCGGGGACACCACGACGCGCCTCGAGGAGCTCGACGACCTGCGCGACAGCGTCGTCGCCGTGCAGCTGGCCGCCCCCAACGCCACGCACGACTCCGCGCCCGAGGAGGAGACGGCGGTCCACCGGGAGCTGGTGGGGATCCGCAAGCGGACCGCACGGCTGCGCGGCACCGTGACCCGTCAGGCCGACGCGCAGGGTCCGGCGGACGCACCGAGCCAGGTCAGCGTTGAGCTCGACAGCGCGTTCCTGCGCGCCTACGTCGCGCTGCTCGGCGACTACCGCGCCGCGCTGGACCGGCTGCGCGAGGCCGAGTCTCCCCGCTCGAAGGCGACGCCACCGCACTCGCCGGCGCTCTTCGAGAAGGGCTACCGCCCCGGCTACCCAGCCGTCGGCTTCGTGCCCTTCGAGGCGATGAAGAAGGCCTACTCCTGGCGCGCGCCCGGCGACAGCACCAACACCGGCGAGTCGGGCGGCTCGTTCTCCGACTCGGGGTTCTCCGGGGCGGGCGGCTCCTCCCACTTCTGAGGCCCCGCCTGCCGACCCCTGCGCCGCCCCGCCCGCGGCGCTACTCTTTTCCCATGAACGCGGAGGACAACCCCAGAAGAGCCCGGCGCGCCCGGCGCCAGGAGATCCGCAGGCAGGCACGCGCGGACCGCCGGGAACGCTCCCAGGCCGTGCGAGCGGAGCGGGCCCGGCAGCACGACCGGCAGGAGCGCCGCGACCAGGCCGGCGACACCGCGCAGGCCACTCCGGAGACCGCGCTGACCGACGAGGAGTACCAGGCCGCCACCAAGGGAGTCGGCGGCTGGCGCGGCCGCTCGCTCGCGGCGTTCCTCGGCGCGGGCATCGCCGGGGCCGCGCTCGTCGGCGGGCCCATCGCGCTGGGCATCGACCGGCCGGTCCGGGAGGACTACGTGGTCGCCCCGGCGGCCCAGGAGCTGCACGCGGAGGTCTCGGACCCGGACGACGTGCTCTCGGACGACGAGGAGCGCGGCATCGTCGCCGACGCCGCGCGCATCCACGCCCCCGAGGTCGTGCGCGAGCTGCGCTACCTCGTCTTCGCCAAAAACGACTCCAACGTCAACGACACGGTGGAGAACTACCTGCGCGACAACGAGCCGGAGCTCATCGGCGAGGACCACTTCGCCGACGGCGTGCTCGTCGTCGGCGTGGGCCTCGACCCGCGCCAGGCGTTCGTCTTCGCCGGTGAGGACGTCGCCGACGATCTCGATCTGAGGGACGACAGCGACCACCTCGAGGCGAGCATTGAGGCGATCAAGCCGGGTGTGAAGGACGGCAACCTGCGCGGCGGGCTCTTCGCCGGCGCACACGAGGCCGCCGACGCCGAGACCGCCGGTGAGCGCGCCTACGAGACCGCCCGCGAGGACCGCACCGTCGGGGTCGTGCTGGGCTCGGTCGGCGGCGCCGTCGGGGGCATGACCGCCTCCGGGCTCTTCATCGCGGGCCGCAACAAACGCGCCCGCGCGCTCGCCCAGGCCCGCGCCGAACTGGACCTTCTCACCCGCGAGTACGGCGAGCTGGCGGGGCGCCTCGACGCGATCGACGTGCGCGCCCACTCTCTGACCTCCCCGCTGGTCGACGCCACGATGCGCCGCCAGTGGGAGGAGGTGCGCGACCGCTTCCTGTCCCTGCACGACGACGTCGACCGCCTCGGTGCCCTGCAATTGACGACGCCCGCGCGGCCCGGCGCGGGCGGTTCCCGCGCCGTGGGTGCGGGCGATTCCCCGGCCATGGGTGCGGGCGCAGGTACGGCCGCCGGGCACACCGGCCCGGCGGCGGACCGGCGCGCCGCCGAGGAGGCGGACAAGGCGCTCTACGAGCGCCGCGGGGAGATCACCGAGGCCGCCCGGGCGGTGCGCCGGGTCTCCTACGCCGAGGACAACATCGACCGACTGTTCCGCATGGAGAACGGCGACGCCACGGTGCGCCGCGAGGAGCTGCAGGCGCTGCGCGAGGACATCGTGGCCGCCCAGGTCGAGATCAAGGACGCCGGCTCCGGGCTCTACCGCGAGCTGCAGACGCTGCGCGAACGCGCCGAGTGGATGGACGCCGACCTGGCCACGCGCGAGGGCGACGGCACCGGTGCGGTAGCCTCCCCCGCGAACGAGGACGCCGCGTTCCTCGACTCCTACATGCAGCTACTCGGCGATTACCGCACCGCGCTGGCCCGGCTTAAGGACGAGAAGTTCGACGACGTCGACGCCGACGAGGCCACCGAGCTGCGCGCCCCGGCCATCTACGAGCCGGACTACCGGCCCGGCTACGGCGTGTACAACTTCGTGCCGTTCTGGACCATGGCCGCCTGGCACACCTCCAACGCGCAGACCCAGGCTGCCGCGGGCACCTCGGGGGCGGTCAACACCTCGTTCTCCTCGGGGTTCTCGGGCGCGGGCGGCTCGTCAAGCTTCTAGGCGCACCAGGCGGGTGCGCCTAACGGCCGGTCGAGCCCCTGTCCAGCAGGCCCAGGACGACGCTGACCGCCATCGCGTAGACCGCGACGACCAGCCAGGTGCCCAGCGAGAGGTCATTCCATCCGCGGGTCCAGGCCACGCCGAGCAGAACCGCCGCCGGCAACGCGAACAGCGCCGTGGCGCCGACCCACATGCGCCGCGGGCCGGCGTCGGTCCGCCTCCGGCTCAACACCAGGCCGACGAGCGGCACGACGACGGCCAGGACGAGGACGACGAGCATATGCAGGCTCATGGTTGCCTCTCCACCTCAGCGCTCCAGCCAGGCCGAGTCGAGCTCGCCGTGGCGGGAGCAGCGCGCCGACCAACCGTCCGGACGCACCTGCACGATCATGCGCCGGCCACACAGCCCGCAGTAGCGCGGCGGGTCGAACCCGGCCCGCACCCCGGGGTTGGTGCCCTCGTAGGCGCCCAGGTAGGCGGCCTGCCAGGCCTCGGGCAGCAGGCGGCCAGCCGCGTTGCGCGGCCCCTCGCCGAACTCCGAGGCTGAGGCGGCGCCTTCGGCACCGGCAGCGCCGGCGCCCTCGTCCACACCGGAACCCGCGCCCGCGGCGACGGACGCAGCTGGGGCGGCAGGCGCGGCGTCGTCAATCTCGAGGCGCACGCCGGTGAAGAGGTCGAACGGCAGGCGCTCGCCGGCCAGCACGGCGGCGGCGAGCTCGTCGGAGACCTCGCGCAGTCCCCTAGACGACACGGTTGAGCACCTTCAGCGGCAGCTGCATGCGGCCGAGCATGTCGAGGTCGCGCTCGGCGGGGTCGCCGAGCGTGGTCAGGTAGTTGCCCGCGATCAGCGCGTTGATGCCGCCGAGCAGGCCGGCCTCGGTGCCGTCCTGACCCAGCGCCAGCTCACGGCCGCCCGCGTAACGGATGACGGCCTTGGGCAGCGCCAGGCGCAGCGCGCCGATCGCACGCAGCGCGTCGGGGGTGTCGATGACCTCCTGGTCCTCGAGCGGGGTGCCCGGGCGCGGGTCGAGGAAGTTGATCGGCACCTCCTCGGGGTCGATCTCGGCGAGCTGGGTGAAGAACTCGGCGCGCTGGGCCAGCGACTCACCCAGGCCGACGATGCCGCCGCAGCAGACCTCGATGCCCTCGGCGCGGACCAGGTTGAGGGTCTCGCGGCGCTCCTCCCAGGTGTGGGTGGTCACGATCTCGGGGAAGTAGCTGCGCGCGGTCTCGAGGTTGTGGTTGTAGCGGTGCACGCCGCGCTCGGCCAGGCGGTGGGCCTGCTCGGGGGTCAGGATCCCGATCGAGACGGAGATGTTGATGTCCACCTCCGCGGCCACCGCGTCGACGGCGGCCTCGACCTCGCGCATCAGGCGCTCGTCGGGGCCCTTGACCGCGGCGACGATGCAGAACTCGGTCGCGCCGGACTTCGCGGTCTGCTTGGCGGCCTCGACCAGCTCCTCGATGTCGAGGCGGGCCGCGCGCACGGGCGACTCGGAGAAGACGCCGGACTGCGAGCAGAAGTGGCAGTCCTCGGGGCAGCCGCCGGTCTTGAGCGAGATGATGCCCTCGACCTCGATCATGTCGCCGCACCAGCGCAGGCGGACCTGGTGGGCGAGCTCGAGGAGAGCGGGGATGTGCTCCTCGTCGAGCCGGAGGATCTCGAGGATCTGGGCCTCGCTGAGGCCCTCGCCGCGCTCGAGGGCGAGCTCGCGGGCCTTGGTGAGGATGGCGGGCTCGGGGCCGGCCGCGGTTTCCGGAGTGGACACGGTGGTGCTCCTTAGTGACGAAAAAGCGAGTCTTCACGGTGCAGCATACGACTGCGCCAGAACGCTGTTCAATTCGACTTGAACAGAGTTCACCCCTGGTTGCGGTCATGCGGAAGATGGAGCGGGGCGGGCCCGGGCTGCGGGCGAGGCGCGAGCGAACGAGGACGGGCGCCGCGCCCCTACCCAGCAAGCCCCTACCCAGCAGGCGGACGCCTTGCTGGGTAGAAAACCGCCCTTGCTATACGGGGCCTTGCTGGGTCGAGCCGGAGGAGGCGCGGATCGGCGGACGACACCAGCGCGACCCGGCGGCCCGACCCTCCGCCCGACCCGCCGGCACGCCACACCCCACCGCCACGCCACACCCCGCCGGCACGCCACACCCCACCGCCACGCCACACCCCGCCGGCACGCCACACCCCGCCGCCACCCAAAGGAAAGCGCCCCCCGCCACCTCGCGGGAGGTGACGGGGGCGGGACGGGGAAGACCCCGGAAGGCGAAGCTACTGAAGGGCTACTTCGCGGCCTTGACAGCCTTGTCGGCCTTCTTCTCGGCCTTCTTCGCGCGCTTCTCGGCCTTCTTGGCGCGGGCCTTGTCGTTCGGCCACAGCAGCAGCGCCGCGCCGATGGCGACGAGCCAGGAGTCCTTGGCCAGCGCGGTGCCCTCCTGCGAGGGGCGGATGCCGTCGGACTCGGTCATGTCGTCGTTGCCGAAGTACATGGTCAGCAGGCCGGAACCGAAGGTCGTCAGCGCGGCGCCGGCGAGACGGGTGGAGACGAACGGGGCCAGCAGCGCGGCGCCGACACCCATCTCGGAGTAGGAGATGAACTTGCCGAAGGTGTCGGCGTCCATGTCCTTCAGCTGCGGGATGCCGGTGGCGGCCATCTCCTGCAGGCCGCCGGCGGCCTCGGCGGGCAGGTCCTTCTTGTTCCAGCCGGAGTTGAGAATGAACGCGCCGGTCACGGCGCGCAGGATGGTCGATGCGATGCTCATTGTCTGGGGATTCCTCTCGCGGGTGCGTCTCTACCGGGCGATTGCCGACGCCGCGCCCCTCCCCCGTGCGGTAACGGCGCGCGAGGCGGTGCGCGGCGTGGCGCCCGTCCACTCCTTTATAGGTTAATTCGGTTGTGTTGACACGTCAACTACCAGGTGCGATACGCCGCCCCGGCGCGCACCGGCCGGACGGGCGCCGCGCCGCCCCGGCGCCGCACGCAGGCCGGCCGCGCGTCTGCGCCGCGCCCGCCCGCGCCGCTCCCGCCCGCCCCAGCGGATCAGCGGATCAGCCAGGGCGCAGCCGCCGCGAGGATCGCCTCGGTGCCGCGGTCCAGGCTCGGCTGCAGGTCGGGGGCGAACTGCGGCGAGTGGTTCGACGGCGCGTTCTCCCAGTCGGAGAAGCCGCCGAGCGCCCAGAAGCAGTACGGCGCGCCGAAGGCGCGCGGGATGTTGGAGAAGTCCTCCGAGCCGGTCCACCGCCCCGGCTCGTGCACGCCCGCCTCGCCGAACGCCGAGCGGAAGGAGCCCATCACGGCGCCGGTGACCGCGGCGTCGTTAGTCGTCAGGGGCCCGCGGCCCTCGACGGTGAACTCGGGCTCGCGCTCGGCGCCGGCCGCCGCACACTCGGCGCGCACGATGCGCTCGACGGAGGCGAGCAGGCGGGCGTCGACGTCCTCGTCGTAGGCACGCGTGCTCAGCCGCAGCGTGGCGGAGTCGGCGACGGTGTTCGGGGCGTCGCCGGCGTGCACGGAGCCGACGGTGACCACGCCGAAGGTGCCCGGCTCGAGCTCGCGGGAGACGATCGTCTGGATCCGGCCGATCACCGCGGCGGCGATGACCACAGGGTCGATCGTGGTGTGCGGCATCGAGCCGTGGCCGCCGCGGCCGTGAATGACCACGCGCAGCTGCGTCGTCGTCGACAGCGCCGGCCCCCGGCGCGCGCCGACGGTGCCGCCGGGCAGGGTGGAGAAGACGTGCTGGCCGAGCACGACGTCGGGGTGCGGGACCTTCTCGGTCAGCCCCGCGGCGACCATCTCGGAGGCCCCCTGGCCGATCTCCTCGGCCGGCTGGAAGAGCGCGATGAAGGTGCCCCGCCAGGCGTCGCGGTTCTCCACCAGCGCGCGCACGGCGCCGAGCAGCGCGGTGGTGTGCAGGTCGTGGCCGCAGGCGTGCATGCGACCCAGCTGCGGGTCGGCCGCGTAGTCCTTGCCGGACTCCTCGGCGCACGGCAGCGCGTCGAAGTCGGCGCGCATCATCACCACGGGGCCCTCGCCGTTGGCCAGCACGGCGACCTTGCCGGTGGTGCCCACACTGACCGGGGAGAGCCCGAGGGCGGAGAGCTCCTCGCCGATGCGTCGCGAGGTCTCGTACTCAGTGAAGGCGGTCTCGGGGTGCCGGTGGAACCACTTGTAGAGCTCCTCGCGCTCGGCGCGGGTGGGCCCGAGGGCGTCGAAGAGGGTGCGCAGGCGCGAGTCTGCGGTGTCGGTTGCGGCGGGGTCGGTCACGGGCCGGGTCCTTCGTGTCTAAAAGTTGTGGTTATCGGGGTGCGGGGCCAGGCCGGGCACCACTCCCCCATTGTGCCGCCGCGGCGTCCCGGGCACGCGGCGCGGGCGGGGCTCACACCTGGAAGTAGAGGTGGGTGTGCAGTGAGCAGCCCGGATTAAAACCGTGGGCGCACGCCGGGCACGAGTCTGTGGAGGAGTACTCCGTGTAATTCATCAGGTGCCCGCACACACCACACACCACGGCCGGCGCGTCCAGCGGCGCGCGCCCGAAGGAGTGGTTGCACGCCTCCTCGTGGCAGCGGTGGCAGGACCAGTACTTCCCGCAGGTCACACACAGATTTCCGACGACGTCCCTCGTCCCGCCGTAGTGCGCACAGCGCCCCTCGGCGTCGACGCCCCGGCCGTGGATGGCGGGGCGGGTGCCGCCCGCGCCACGTTCGATGTCCATGGGGCCATTGTCCACCGGGGCGTCGGTAACGTGGGAAACATGCGCAACGTCCTGATCCTCGGCGCCGGCGGACGGATCGCGCGGCGCCTGACCAAGCTCCTGGCAGATGACAACTCCGTGCACCTGACCCTGTTCGCGCGCTCGCGCGACCGGCTGGGCGAGGTCCCCGAGGGTGTGGACGTCATCGAGGGCGACGTGCTCGACAAGGAGGCGCTCTGGGAGGCCGTCGGCGGCCAGGAGGTCGTCTACGCAGGCCTGGTCGGCGAGGTCGACAAGATGGCCGAGGCGATCGTGACCACCATGACCGGCCGGGGCGTGACCAGGCTGATCTTCACCGCCGCGCTCGGCATCCACGACGAGGTGCCCGGGGAGTTCGGCGAGTGGAACCGCGAGCAGCTCGGCGGGGCGCTGGAGCCGTACCGCAAGGCCGTGGAGGAGATCGCGGGCTCAGCGATCGACTACACGGTGCTGCGGCCGGCGTGGTTCATCGAGGGCGACGAGGTCGATTACGCGGTAACCAAACGCGACGAGGAGTTCCGGGGCACGGTGGTCACCCGCCAGTCGGTCGCCGCGCTCGCCGCCGAGATCATCCGCGATCCTGCGTTGTACAGCCGCGAGGACCTCGGCGTGGGCAAGCCGGGCACCGAGAAGGTGCGCCCGGTGTTCGCCGCGGAGAAGAAGGACGCGGAAGAGAAGGCCGGGGAGCAGAAGGCCCAGGAGGACCGGACAGCTCCCGAGGGCGGGACAGACCCCAAGGGCGAGGCCGAGAAGAAGTAAGGGCCTCGGATGAGCGGCCCGGCCGGCCCGGTGGGCGTGGTCGGCCGGCCACTCCCGTGGGCAAAATGTGCACCTTTGTCCCGCGCCGCTCTCGACCACCTGGGCAAACGCGGCAGGCGAACGGACATACGTCGACATTTTGCCCACGACCCCGGCGCGCCCGAACCACATCCAGCCAACCGGCCCCACAAACCCCACCAGTCAGCCAACCAGCCCCACTAACCCCACAACCCAAACCCACCCACCGAAAAAGACCCCCTCGCACTCCCGGAGGAGCGCGAGGGGGTCTCGCTGTGGGCGAAGGGGGACTTGAACCCCCACGTCCCGTAAAGGACACTGGCACCTGAAGCCAGCGCGTCTGCCAATTCCGCCACTCGCCCAAACAAGTGGCCGCGTTTGCGACTGCACTAACTCTAGACGGCCACGCCACCGCTCACAAATCGCCAGTTCAATGGCCATTTCCACGCGCCCGGGAGGCTCAACGTCTATCAGCTATGCGCTACCTGCCTCTATACTGGATCCATCGTGTGGCCGGACGCGGGTCGCCGCCGCGAGGCGCCGCCTCGACTCCGCGACGCACGGAAAGTCCAGACGCCAGAACATCAGCGCAGAGAACATGAGGTGGGAAGGAGGCCCCGATGGCGACGCTCGACCGTTTCGCGCGGTTCGACAGCACCCTGCAGCGGGGTCTCGACAACGCCTTCGCCCTCGTCTTCGGCGGCCGGCTCGTCCCCGCCGAGATCGAGGAGCTGCTCAAGCAGGAGATCGAGGACAACCTCTATCACGAGGACGACTACACGGAGGCGCCCAACGTCTTCCAGGTCGGCATCTCGCGGACGGACCTCGACAATCTCGCGGAGTCGCACCCCACTCTCCCGGAAATGTTCGCCGAGCAGCTCGCCCGCTACTGCCGCAACCAGGGCTGGGTGCCCGCCGGGCCGATCTCGGTGGTCCTCGCCGAGGAGACCGGCATGCGGACGGGCCAGCTGCGCGCATCCTCCTACTCCGACCCGTCCCCCGCGCAGGGCTGCGGTTTCGATGCGATTGACGACGCCGCGCCCGCGGACGTCGCAGGTACCGCACCCGTGGCGGACGACGACAGTGAGAACCCCGCGGGGCGGCACGCCTCCCCGGTTCAGGAAAGCGAGAACATGAACGCTCCGCACCAGGACAACGAGAACTTCCCCGCCACCGAGGTCCGCCAGGCCGCCGGCTGGGGCGACCCGCGCCAGGCGCAGGGCTGGACGAACCAGCCCAGCCGGCCCGACCAGGCCGACCGGGCCGACCAGGCCAACCGGGCCGCCGAGCAGGTGGGCCCCGACGACCAGTGGCACACCGGTCCGGGCGAGTCCGCCCCGGCCGGCGCCTCCGCGGCGGACGCCTCCGCCGTCGGCGCCGCAGGTGCCGCC
>NZ_JASPJZ010000043.1:0-200 GCF_030232385.1 Corynebacterium sp. MSK006 | reverse complement strand
ACTTGCATGTGTTAAGCACGCCGCCAGCGTTCATCCTGAGCCAGGATCAAACTCTCCACAAAAAAATTCGCAAAAAAACGAGCCGTGAAAAGCCCGAAACCTGACAAACAAAAAACTGACAAGAAAAACTCAAAAGTACAAAACAATGCACTCCAAGCAACCTGCCACCGGCAAAAACCATCATTCGAGCACAACACTCA
>NZ_JASPJZ010000042.1:0-200 GCF_030232385.1 Corynebacterium sp. MSK006 | reverse complement strand
TCCTTCTCCACCTCATCAGAGACGCCGTCGTCGTCGTCATCCTCATCAGTGACGTCCGGCTTACCGTCCTTGTCGGTATCACGCTGAACAGTGATGGTGACCTTCTCGGTCTTCTTCGAACCATCCTTGTTCTCGACGGTCACCGAGATCTCGAAGTCACGCTCCTCTTCGTCCTTGTCCCAGTCATCGATCTCCGGAGT
>NZ_JASPJZ010000041.1:0-212 GCF_030232385.1 Corynebacterium sp. MSK006 | reverse complement strand
CACCCGGCCTGCTGCCCAGACCGCCGGAGAGTCAGACACCCAGCCCGACACAGGTGCTGCCGCCACCGTGGGCATGGGCGCCGATGGATCACGGCAGGGCGTCAACCCGGCAGGTGGGAACCTCGCCGGCGACGAGGCCGACCCCGCGGACGCAGACACCGCCGGCGCCTCGCTGGTTCCCGTCCCGGACGCGGACGAACTGACCGCGACTG
>NZ_JASPJZ010000040.1:0-256 GCF_030232385.1 Corynebacterium sp. MSK006 | reverse complement strand
GGTAGTCGGTGAGGACAACGTGGACGCCGAGGCCTGTGGTGAGGCGTTCTCCAAGTTCCTTTCCGAGGGTGCGCCCGAGTCTGTTGTGCATGCGGTGGTCGGGGTGAGCCTGAATGAGACGGTGCGTATCGAGGACGGCGACGGTGACGACATCGAGTTGGTGGCCTCGGACGGCTCGAGGATGACCGGCAGCGAGTTTGTGGACCGGCTGATCCGCCAGGTCGGCGCCACCCGGCCTGCTGCCCAGACCGCCGGA
>NZ_JASPJZ010000003.1:157759-219703 GCF_030232385.1 Corynebacterium sp. MSK006 | reverse complement strand
CGTCTGCGGCGCGGGCGGTCCGGCTCGCCGTCGGGCGGTGGTGATGGCGTCCCATGGTCAGCCGATGGTAGCCGGGCCGCGGGCGGCGTCAGTCGATGACGGTGAGCTCGCGCGGGAACTCGGTGATGATCTCCGGGCGGCCCGGGGTGATGATCAGCGTGTCCTCGATGCGCACACCGCCGCGGCCCGGCACGTAGATGCCCGGCTCGATGGTCAGCGTCATGTTCTCGGCCAGGGTCTCCTGCCCGCGCTGGGAGGCGAAGGGTGCCTCGTGGACCTGCCGGCCGACCCCGTGGCCGGTGGAGTGCACGAAGTACTCGCCGTAGCCGGCCTCGGAGATCACGGCGCGCGCGGCGGCGTCGACCTCGGCGACGGGCCGGCCCACGGTGGCGGCCTCGATGCCAGCCTGCTGGGCCTTACGCACGACCTCGTAGATCTCGCGGGAGAACTCGTCGGGCTCGCCCATGACCAGGGTGCGGGTCATGTCGGAGTTGTAGCCGAGGCGCAGCGCGCCGAAGTCGATGGTGACCAGGTCGCCCTTCTCGATGATCCGCTCGCCGGCGCCGTGGTGCGGCTTGGCGGAGTTCGGGCCAGAGGCGACGATCGTGGGGAAGCTGGTGGACTCCCCGCCGTTGAGCCGCATGCGGTGCTCCAGGTCGGCGGCGACCTCGCGCTCGGCGCGGCCCACGGCCAGCTCACCGCTGTCGATGAGCCCCTTGAAGGCCTCGTTGGCCAGGGCGGCGACCTCACGCAGACGGGTCAGCTCGAGGCTGTCCTTGAGCAGGCGGATCTCCTCGATGACCCCGGAGACGGGCACCAGGGTGATGTCCTCGCCGGCGGACTCGCGCAGCTTCTCCAGCTCCGAGACGCTCAGGTAGTCGGCCTCGAAGCCGACGCGGCGCGGCCGGTCCAGCCCCTCGAGCAGGGTGGCCGCGTAGGCGCGGTCGATGACGGCCTCGATGTCCGGGACCTCCTCGGCGACCTGCGTGGCGTAGCGGCCGTCGGTGCAGATCGTCGCCGAGAGGTCCTTGGACAGCACCAGCGCGCCGTCGTCACCGGTGAACCCGGAGAGGTAACGCACGTGCAGCGGGCTGGTGACCAGCATCGAGTCGATGCGCTGGGCGGCCAGCCGCGCGGCGAGGGTGCGCCGCCGGGTGAGGAAGCGGGTGTCGGCGAGAGCCATGGGTTCAACCTCCGGGTTCGTTCTGTCGGACTGAACTCACTCTAGTTCCCCGCCCGGCCCCGGCGACAGACCCTTTATTCAGTTGCTTTCCGACGCCCGCGCCAGCGCACCCAGTGCGGCCAGGTAGCCATAGGTGCCCAGCCCGGCGACGACCCCGCGCGCGATCGGCGAGAGGTAGGAGTGGTGCCGGAACGGCTCGCGGGCGTGCACGTTGGAGATGTGCACCTCGTAGAAGCCCGCGCCGTCGGCGATCTCGGCCAGGGCGTCGCGCAGCGCCACCGAGGTGTGGGTGAAGCCGCCGGGGTTGATGATCACCGGCAGGCCGCGCTCGGCGGCGTCGTGGACGCGGTCGATCAGCTCGCCCTCGTGGTTGGACTGCGCGAACTCGGCGCGCCAGCCCAGCCGCTCGGCCTCGGCGGCGATCTGCGCCTCGACGTCGGCCAGGGTGGTCGTGCCGTAGATCTCCGGCTGGCGCTTGCCCAGGCGGTCCAGGTTGGGCCCGTTGAGGACGAGCACCACGGGGGTCTCGGTGCCGGGGGTCTCGCTCATCTGGTGTTCCTCTCTCTGCGTTGGTGCCTGGTCGGTGCCTGGCCGGACCTAGTCCGTGCCGCCGACCGCGGCGTAGGCCGCGCGCAGCTCCTCCTCGGAGGGGCCCTCGATGCGCGTGGTGCGGCCGACCTTGCCGTCCAGGGCGACGAAGCGCAGGCGGCCGTCGCGGTTCTTCTTGTCGTGGCTCATCGCCTCGCGCAGCTCCTCCCAGCGGCCGTCCCGGTAGACGGTGGGCAGTCCCACGGACTCGAGGATGTCACGGTGGCGCTGGACCAGGGCGGCGTCGATGAGGTCGCGGGCGTGGGCCAGCTCGGCGACGAAGACCATGCCCACGGCGACCGCGTCGCCGTGGCGCCAGCGGTAGTTCTCGCGGCGCTCCACGGCGTGGCCGAAGGTGTGGCCGTAGTTGAGGATCTCGCGCAGGCCGACCTCCTTGAGGTCCTTGCCCACCACGCCGGCCTTGACCGTGACGGAGCGGCGCACCAGCTCCGGCAGGAAGCCGTCGGCGCGCAGGGCGGCGGCGGGGTCCTCCTCGTAGCGGCGCAGGATCACCGGGTCGGCGATGAAGCCGGTCTTGACGATCTCGGCCGAGCCCGCGACGAGCTCGCGCTTCGGCAGGTCGACCAGGTGGTCGAGGTCGCAGAAGACGGCCGAGGGCTCGTGGAAAGCGCCCACGAGGTTCTTGCCGGCCTCGGTGTTGATGCCGGTCTTGCCGCCGACGGCCGCGTCGACCATCGCCAGCACCGTGGTGGGCACCTGGACGACGCGGATGCCGCGCATCCAGCAGGCGGCGGCGAAGCCGGCCAGGTCGGTGGCCGCTCCCCCTCCGAGGCCCACCAGGGCGTCGGTGCGGGTGAAGCCGAGCCGACCCAGCTCGGCCCACAGCCGTCCGATGCTCTCGAGGGTCTTGCCGTCCTCGGCGTCGGCGACGGGCAGGGCGTGGGCGTCGAGGCCGGCGGCGCGCAGGGACTCGACGAGCTTGTTGGCGCGGGCGGCCAGCGGCGGCTGGTGGACCACGCCGACGTGGTGCACGCCGGTGTCGACCAGGTGGGCGGCCACGGCGTCGGTCAGCCCGTGGCCGATGGTCACGGTGTAGGGCGACGGCCCGCGCACGGCGACGCGCTCGAGGTCGCAGTCCGGCGTGGTGCGCGGGGCGAGGTTCTCCAGGCCGGCGAGCACCTCGGTGACCACCTGGGCCGGGGTGCGCCCGTCGGTGCGCACGTGCAGGTCGGAGACCTCGCGGTAGAACTCCTCGCGGGAGTCCAGCAGGTCGTGGTAGTGCGCCAGGGGGTCCGCGGCGGCGAGGATCGGGCGGGTGGCCTCGTCGGCGGTGCGGCGCACGCCCTCCTCGGCGGAGACGTCGATCCAGACGACGTCGTGGTTGGCCAGCATCTCGCGGACCTTCGGGGTGGTCACCGCACCGCCACCGAGGCTGACCACGCCCTCGCGGGTCAGGGTCTCGGCGACCACACGGGCCTCGAGCTCGCGGAAGGCGGGCTCACCGACCTCGGAGAAGACGTCGCCGCAGCTGCGGCCGCGAGCCTGCTCGATCATGGTGTCGGTGTCCGTGTGCACGGTGCCCAGGGCGCGCGCCAGGCGGCGGGCGACGGTGGACTTCCCGGCGCCGGGCGGGCCGACCAGGATGACGGTGTTCGGGGCGCTCATCGGACGGCCTCCTCGTCCGTGTCGGCGGCGTCGGCGTCGGCCGCGGCGTCCGCGCCGAAGGCGAGGCGCTCGTCGACGGCCGCGAGGTAGGCGGCGACGTTGCGGCGGGTCTCGTTGAGCGAGTCGCCGCCGAACTTCTCGGTGACGGCCGTGGCCAGGGTCAGGGCCACCATGGCCTCGGCGACCACGCCGCCGGCGGGCACGGCGCAGACGTCGGAGCGCTGGTGGATGGCCTTGGCCGGCGAGCCGTCGGCCATGTCGATGGTGCGCAGGGCGCGCGGGACCGTCGAGATCGGCTTGAACGCCAGGCGGGTGATCAGCGGCTGGCCGTTGGTCATGCCGCCCTCCAGGCCGCCGGCGCGGTTGCTCAGGCGGTGGACCTCGTGGTCGCCGTCCTCACGGACCATCTCGTCGTGGGCCTCGGAGCCGCGGCGGCGCGCCTCGGCGAACCCGTCGCCGATCTCGACGCCTTTGACGGACTGGATCGACATCAGCGCCTGTGCGAGCCGGCCGTCGAGGCGGTCGCGCCAGGTGGTGTGGGTGCCCAGGCCGACGGGCAGGCCGGTGACGGCGACCTCGACGACACCGCCGAGGGTGTCGCCGGACTTCTTGGCGGAGTCGATCTCGGCGACCATGGACTCCTCGGCGGCCGTGTCGGCGGCGCGCACCGGCGAGGCGTCGATGCGCTCGAGGTCGCCGGCGCCCGGGGTGGGCCCGGCGTAGGGCTCGGAGGCGCCGATGGAGACGACGTGGGAGACGACCTCGACGCCGAGGGTCTCGCGCAGGAAGGCCTTGGCCACGGCGCCGGCGGCCACGCGCGCGGCGGTCTCGCGCGCCGAGGAGCGCTCGAGGACCGGGCGGGCCTCGTCGAAGCCGTACTTGACCATGCCGGCGAAGTCGGCGTGGCCGGGGCGCGGGCGGGTCAGCTTCGCCCCGCGGCCGGACTCCATGGCCTTGGCGGTCTCCGGGTCCTCCATGTCGAGGGCGTCCGGGGACATCACGGTGGTCCACTTCGGCCACTCGGAGTTGCCGATCATGATCGCCAGCGGGCCGCCGATGGTCTTGCCGTGCCGGGCGCCGCCGAGGACGGTCAGCTCGTCGGCCTCGAACTTCATCCGCGCCCCGCGCCCGTAGCCGAGGCGGCGGCGGGCCAGTTCACGGCCGATCTCGGCGCGGTCCACGGGCGTGCCCGCGGGCAGGCCCGCGAGCAGCGCGATGAGCGCCTGCCCGTGGGATTCTCCAGCTGTGGTCCATCGAAGCATGGGCATATTGTGTCACAACACCTGTGCGACCAAACACACCAGGACTGTGGCCGAGACCATGCCCGGCCCGTGCGGCAGCGCACGACGGCGGGTCAGCGCCATCACCGTGATCGTCAGCGCGCTCGAGCCGATGACGGCGGCGGCCAGACCGGCCGCGCCCGCGGCGATCGCGGCCGCCGTGCCCAGCGCCAGGGCGAGCTTGACGTCTCCCCCGCCGACCCCGCCGATCAGCAGCCCGACACCCAGGTAGAGCAGCGCCCAGGCCACTCCCCCGGCCATCGCCCAGGGTTCTCCGGCCGCCACGGCGACGAGCGCCACGACGGCCGCGCCGGGCAGGGTCAGCGCGTCCGGGAGCAGACACCGGCGCAGGTCGATGACGACGAGCGCGAGCGCCCACGCGCTACCGCAGGCCAGTGCGAGCACGCACGCGACGCCGGAGGCGGCGCCGCTGAACAGTACGATCTTTCCCACGACATCCCCCCGATGTCTCCCCTTGAATCCCCCTCCTGGATATCAGACCGCGGCGTCGATCGCCGCGCGCATCTCCTTACGCGGGGCGTCCATCCCGGTGAACTGCTCGAACTGGCCGAAGGCCTGGTGGGCCAGCATGACGTGGCCGGCGGCGGTGAGGAAGCCGTTGGCGGAGGCGGCCACGCACAGCTTCGTCGGGCGCGGGTCGTAGACGACGTCGAGCACCGGGGCGTGGCCCAGGTCCTCGGCGTAGGGGTCGGCGATGCTGGCCGGCACGGTGGAGACTACCGCGTCGGCGGCCACCGACAGCGCGCGCAGGTCCTCGTCCCAGCGGCGGAAGACCATCTCGGTGCCGGAGCCCTCGACCAGGCCCGCCAGCTCGTCGTACCGGTCGGAGCGGTTGACCACGTCGACGCGCTCCACCCCGCGCTCGACGAGCGCAAAAAGCACCGCGTGGGCGGTGCCGCCGGCGCCGAGCAGCACGGCGCGGCGAATCCGCGCGGCCGGGCCCTCGGGGTTGCGCCCGGTCAGCTCGTCGAGCGCGCCGTGCACGCCGTCGACGTCGGTGTTGTCGGCGCGCCAGCCGCCTTCCGGCCGGCGCACCAGCGTGTTGGCGGAGCCCACGGCGCTTGCCCGGTCGGTGACCTCGTCGGCGAACTCGAGCGCCTCGAACTTGCCCGGCATGGTCACCGAGAACCCGGCGTACTCAGGCCCCGACCCGCCGACGATGCCGGCGAGCTGGCCGCGCGGGCAGCGCCGGCGCGTGTACTCCCAGTCGTCCAGGCCGGCGGCGCGGTAGCCGGCGTTGTGCAGCAGCGGCGAGAGCGAGTGCTCGACCGGGTCGCCGAGCACCGCCGCGCGGTGGCGGATCTCGCGCTCCTCGGTCACGGCTGGATCACCTCGCCGCCGCGCTCGGCGGCACCCTGGCCCTCGGCCGGAGCGTCGGACGGACCCTCGGCCGGGGCATCCCCGCCCTCAGCGCGCTCGACGTCCTCAGCGCCGCCGGGGCCGGTGTGGGCCTCGCCGCGGTTGGAGTCCAGCACGCCGGACTCGATGGCGCGGTTGACGTCGGCCAGGTGCGAGTCGTAGTCGTCGTTGAAGACCGTGGTGCCGTCGGAGTCGACGGTGACGAAGAACTTCCAGTTGCCCTCCGCCGGGTGCTCCATGGCCTCGACCGCCTCGGCCGAGGGGCTGGCGATCGGGGTGTCGGGCAGGCCGTCCTTGGCGTAGGTGTTCCACGGCGTCTCGCGGGCGCGGTCCTCGTCGGTGGTGGCGACCTCCTGCTCGGCGACGTCGTAGTTGACGGTGGAGTCGAACTCGAGGCGCATCGGCTCGGCCAGGCGGTTGAGGATCACGCGGGCGACCTTGTCGAACTCCCCGGCCGGCGACTCGCGCTCAACCAGGGAGGCGGCCGTCAGCAGCTCGTAGGGGCTCAGGCCCACGGCCTGGGCGCGCTCGACGATGCCGGTCTCGTTGTACTGGTCGGCCGAGCGCTTGATCAGGTCGGCGAGGATCTCCTCGGCGCTCATGGTCGGGTTGAGCACGTACTGGCCCGGCATGATCAGGCCCTCGAGGCGGCGCGGGTCGTCTCCGCGCGCCTCGATCGGCTCGCGCGCCCAGTCCGGGACGTTGAGCGCGGCCAGGTCGGCGGTCGCGCCGGCGTGGGCGATCTCCTCCGGGCTCAGGCAGCCCTCGGCGTCATCGTGCGCACCGCACAGCGACTGGGAGATCAGGGAGTAGATGCCGTAGCGGGTGTCCCCGCCGAGAACGGTGACGTCCATCAGCGTCGCCCCGCCCTGCACGTCAAGCAGCTCGACGCGGTTGTCCGGGTCCAGCAGCGCGTCGACGGCGGCCTGCGCGCTCATCTCGCCCTGCATCCGGTAGAAGCCGGGCTCGATGGCGCTGGCGCCCTGGGTGGACATGGCGGCGGACTGGAAGGCGGCGTCGGTCTTGACGATGCCGCGCTCCTCCAGTTCGGGGCCGAGCTCGGAGAGCGAGGAGCCCTCGGCGACCTCGACGAGCTCGATCTGGCCGTTGCCGTCTCCCTGGTAGTCTGTGCCGGAGCTCGAGGAGACGCGCACGCCGATGTAGACCACGGCGCCGATCATCAGCACGATCGCGGCGATGAGCACGGCGAGACCGCGCTGCCGCCGCTTGACGTAGCGCGGCTCCATGCGCCGGCCGACGCGACGCCCCGTCCGGGTCCGGCGGGTGGTGCGGGAGGTTCGGGACATGCTGGTCTTACTCCTCTGTCGTCTTTCGGTTGCGCCGCGCGAGGTCGGCGGGGCTCGGCGCGGGACGCGCCGGACGTTCTGCGTCGCTTTCCGACGCCGCGGTGGTCGCCCGTGCCAGGTACGCGCGGCGTCCGTCGAGCCAGGTCTGCAGGATCTCGACGGCCGCCGCC
Organism: Corynebacterium sp. MSK006; assembly: GCF_030232385.1. Taxonomy (NCBI): domain Bacteria; kingdom Bacillati; phylum Actinomycetota; class Actinomycetes; order Mycobacteriales; family Corynebacteriaceae; genus Corynebacterium; species Corynebacterium sp. MSK006. The sequence goes on along the minus strand of NZ_JASPJZ010000003.1, from coordinate 212,169 downwards.
TGGTCGATCACGCCGCGCGAGCGGCGTGCGCTCACGCCGGAGGAACGCAGGGCGGTGGTCGCCGCGACCGTCGTCAATCTCTCGTCGGCGAGCCGCACGGGGACACCGGGCAGCAGGGCGGCGAGGACGGCCGCGAAGGCGCGGGCGTGGTGCACGCTGGTCGAGCCGTGGCCGGAGAGGTTGCGCGGCAGGCCGACGATGATCTCGACGGCGCGGTACTCGCGCGCGATATCGGCGACGCGGGCCGCGTCCGGGAAGTCGGCGGCCGCAGGAGCCTGGCCGGACGCGCGCAGGTCCGCCAGCTCGCTGACGCGGGCGACGGTCTCCACGGGAGTGGCCAGGCTGCCGTCGGAGTCGCTGGCGGCGACGCCGATGCGCACGGTGCCGACGTCGACGCCGATGCGGCGACCCCTACCGGGGTCGTCCACCCCGGGGGTGTCGACACTCTCCTTCATCAGCGGGGGCCTTCCTAGGGCGCGGACTCGTGCCCGCGCCCGTTCCTCGACTCGGCGGTACGCCCCGGAAGGCGGGAGGCACGCGGAAGGCGCACCCGGCCGCACGCAGACGGGGCTCACCGATGAATGTACTTGATGGCTCCCCTAATACGCCGGTGGCCGCCCCGGGCGTGGCGGGGACGGCCGGCGGAGGGGTGCGCGTGCCCACCGGGCCTAGCGGCCGGCGAGCTCCTCGCGGGCGGCCTTGAGACCGGCGGCGAAGCCCTCGGGCTTGGCGCCGGAGCCCTGGGCCATGTCGGCCTTGCCGCCGCCGCGGCCATCGACGTACCCGCCGATCAGCTTGACCAGGTCGCCGGCCTTCGCGCCCGCTTCGACGGCGGCCGGGTTGGCGGCGACGATGAAGGGCATCGAGCCCTTCTCCGGGTCCGTGGAGGCGAAGACCACGACGCCGGGCTCGGAGCCGAGGCGGTCGCGGGCGGCGCCGGCGACGGTGCGCAGCTCCTTGCCGGTCACGCCGTCGTCGAGCCGGGCGCCGACGACGCGGAACTTCCCGGCCTGCTCGGCGCCGGCGACGAGGTCGGCGGTCTGGGCGGTCAGCTGACGGGCCTTGAGCTCGGCGACGCGCTTCTCGGCGGCCTTGAGGCGCTCGGCCAGGGCGCGCACGCGGTCCGGCACGTCGGCGCTCTGCGCCTTGAGCTCGGCGGCCACGCCGGAGACCAGCGCGGTCTCCTTGGACATGAAGCGGAAGGCGTCCAGGCCCGAGTAGGCCTCGATGCGGCGCGCACCGGAGCCGACCGACGACTCGCCGAGCACGGAGACCGGGCCGATCTGCGAGGAGTGCGAGACGTGGGTGCCGCCGCACAGCTCGCGGGAGAACGGCCCGCCGATCTCGACCATGCGCACGTTGTCGCCGTAGGCCTCGCCGAAGAGCGCCATCGCGCCCATGTCCAGGGCGTTGTCCAAGGTGGTCTCGATGGTGTTGACCTCGTAGTCGGCGTCGACGGCGCGGTTGGTCACCAGCTCGATCTGCCGGAGCTGATCCGGGGTGAGCTGGTGGGTGTAGGCGAAGTCGAAGCGCAGGTAGCCGGGGCGGTTGAGCGAGCCGGCCTGGACGGCGTCGGGCCCGAGGATCTCGCGCAGCGCGGCGTGGATGAGGTGGGTCGCCGAGTGCGCCTGGCGGGCGCCGTGGCGCCACGCGGCGTCGACCTCGGCGGTGACCTCGTCGCCGACGGCCAGACCGCCGGCGGCCACGGTGGACTTGTGCAGCCAGACCTTCTTGCCCACCTTCTGCACGTCGTTGACGTCGAGGGTGGTCGCGCCGACGGAGATGGTGCCGCGGTCGGCCATCTGGCCGCCGGACTCGGCGTACATCGGGGTCGCGTCGAGGATGACCTCGACCTCGTCGCCCTCGTGGGCCTCGTTGACCAGTTTGCCGCCGGCGACCAGGCCGAGGACCCTGGCGGAGCCGGTGAGGTCCTCGTAGCCGTGGAAGACGGTCGGGTGCTCGTCGACGAACTCGCGGTAGACGGAGAGGTCGGTGTGGCCGTGCTTCTTGGCGCGGTTGTCGGCCTTGGCGCGGGCCTTCTGCTCGGCCATGGCGGACTCGAAGCCGTCCATGTCGACCTCGAGGCCGGCCTCGTGGGCCATCTCGAGGGTCAGGTCGATCGGGAAGCCGTAGGTGTCGTGCAGCTCGAAGGCGCGCGCACCGGGCACGGTGGCCGCGCCCTTGCCCTTGAGGCTCTCGGCGGTCTGCTCGAACAGACGCGTGCCGGAGGCCAGGGTGCGCAGGAAGGTGTCCTCCTCGCCGACGGCGACGTGCAGGATGCGCTCGCGGTTGCGGGCGATCTCCGGGAAGGACGGCTCCATGGTGTCCATGATCGTGGTCATGAACTTCTCCATGGTCGCGCCCGTCGCGCCCAGCAGGCGGGCGGAGCGGATGATGCGGCGCAGCAGGCGGCGCAGGATGTAGCCGCGACCCTCGTTGGAGGGGCTGACCCCATCGAGGATCAGCATCATGGCCGTACGCGAGTGGTCGGCGATGACGCGGAAGCGGATGTCGTCGGCGCGGTCCGCGGCCGGGTCCTCGTAGGTGGAGCCGGTGACGGTCTCGGCGACGTCGATGACCGGGCGCAGCAGGTCGGTCTCGTAGACGTTGTCCACGCCCTGCAGGATGCAGGCGACACGCTCGACGCCGAGGCCGGTGTCGATGTTCTTCTTGGGCAGGTCGCCGAGGATCTCGAAGTCGTCCTTGCCGATGCCCTCGCCGCGCTCCTTCTCCATGAAGACCAGGTTCCAGATCTCCATGTAGCGGTTGTCGTCGGCGATGGGGCCGCCCTCACTGCCGTACTCGGGGCCGCGGTCGTAGTAGATCTCGGAGCACGGACCGCAGGGGCCGGGCACGCCCATGGACCAGTAGTTGTCCGCCATGCCGAGGCGCTGGATGCGCTCGTGGGGCACGCCCATCTTCTCGTGCCAGATGTCGGCGGCCTCGTCGTCGTTCTCGTAGACGGTCACCCACAGCCGCTCGGGGTCCAGGCCGAAGCCGCCCTCCTCCAGGGAGTCGGTCAGCAGGGTCCAGGCGTGGGTGATGGCACCCTCCTTGAAGTACTGGCCGAAGGAGAAGTTGCCCGCCATCTGGAAGAAGGTGTTGTGACGGGTGGTGATGCCGACCTCGTCGATGTCGAGGGTGCGCACGCACTTCTGGATCGAGGTCGCGGTCCCGCTCGGGAAGGGCGGGGTCTGCTGGCCGAGGAAGAAGGGCTTGAACGGCACCATGCCGGCGTTGACGAACAGCAGATTCGGGTCGTCGAGGATCAGTGAGGCGCTGGGCACGGGCGTGTGGCCGGCCTTCACGAAGTGGTTGGTGAACCGCTCCCGGATCTCATGTGTCTGCACGACGGGGTCTTCCTTGCATCTGTCGGGTGTGCGGGGCGCCCGAGTTGCCTCGGCGCCGCCCGCGGGTCGGATGCACACTTTACCCCGTCGACCGCGCGCGTCAGTTCCCCACCCGGGCAAGGCTTCCGCGGCGGGCCCCGCCCGCCGCTGCGCCGCCTGGCGGTGCGGGTGGCGCGCCCGGGCGTGCGGCGGGGCGTCGGAAATTAACGACGCCCGCGCACGATGCGGCGCAGCGAGGCGACGAGCGCGCTGACCCGCTTCTCCGCGCCGTGGTCGGTGGGCGCGTAGTAGACGGCCTCGTCGAGCTCCTCCGGGATGTAGCGCTGCTTGACGACGCCGCGCGCGTCGTCGTGCGGGTAGACGTAGCCCACGGCATTGCCCAGGTTCTTCGCACCCGAGTAGTGGCCGTCACGCAGGTGCGGCGGCACGGGGCCGACCTTGCCGGCGCGCACGTCCGCCAGGGCGGCGTCGATCGCGCGGATCACCCCGTTGGACTTCGGCGCGGTGGCCAGGTGGATGGTGGCCTGGGCCAGGGCGAGGCGGCCCTCGGGCATGCCGATGAACTGCACGGCGTCGGCGGCGGCGACGGCCGTCTGCAGGGCCGTCGGGTCCGCCATGCCGATGTCCTCGCTGGCGTGGACCACCAGGCGGCGGGCGATGAAGCGGGGGTCCTCGCCGCCCTCGATCATGCGGGCCAGGTAGTGCAGGGCGGCGTCGACGTCGGAGCCGCGGATGGACTTGATGAAGGCGCTGGTGATGTCGTAGTGCTGGTCGCCGTCGCGGTCGTAGCGCACCACGGCGCGGTTGACGTTCTCGCGGATGGTCTCCACGTCGAGCTCGCCGCCGTCGGCGACGGCCTCGGCGGAGGCCTCGAGGTAGGTCAGCACGCGGCGCGCGTCGCCGGCGGCCAGGCGCACCAGCTGGGCGACGGCGTCGTCGGAGAGCGTGATGCGGCCCGCCAGGCCGCGCTCGTCGGCGGCGGCGCGGCGGACCAGCTCGGCGAGGTCGTCGTCGCCCAAGGGTTTCAGCTGCAGCAGCAGCGAGCGCGAGAGCAGCGGGGAGACGACGGAGAAGGACGGGTTCTCGGTGGTGGCGGCCACGAGCAGCACGGTGCGGTTCTCCACGGCGGCGAGCAGGGCGTCCTGCTGGGTGCGGGAGAAGCGGTGGACCTCGTCGATGAACAGCACGGTGCGCCGGCCGGCGATCAGCTCGCGGCGGGCCCGGTCGATGACCTCGCGGATCTGCTTGACCCCGGAGTTCAGGGCCGACAGGGCGATGAAGTCGCGGCCGGTGGAGGTGCTGATCAGCGAGGCGATCGTGGTCTTGCCGGTACCGGGCGGGCCGTAGAGGATCACCGAGGAATCGCCCTGGCCCTCGATCAGGCGGCGCAGCGGGGTGCCCTCGCCGAGCAGGTGGCGCTGGCCGAGGACCTCGTCGAGGGTGCGCGGGCGCATCCGGGCGGCCAGCGGGGCGTTCGAGTCGACGGCGAAGTACTCCGCGCCGCTGCGCCCGGGGCCGCCGGCGCCCGGGCCGCCGGGGCCGTCGGCCCCCGGGTCCGCGGAGCCGAAGAGTGCGTCCTGTGCCAAGGAGCCGGTCACCTGGCCTCGGGTTCGGATTCGTCGGCGCCCGAGTCGTCGAGCAGTTCGGCCAGCGCCTCGGCGAAGCCGGTGACCACGCGGGTGCGCGGGTCGGCCTGGCGGCAAGTCGCCTCGCGACCGGCGAAGCGGGCCAGGGCCTCGAACGTCTCGAAGAGGTCGCGGCGCAGCATCAGCTCGCCGTCGGTGAAGTCGAGGCTGCCCGGGGCGGCCAGCAGGCGCTCGGCCGGGGTGACGTCCTCGGGGTAGCGCCCGATGGAGGGGTCGCCGGCGGCCGCGGCGACGGCGTCGACGACGTTGTGGGAGGATCCGTAGTGCAGATTGGCCACCTCGGCCAGGGCCACACCCAGCAGCGCGGTGACGAGTCGGCCGTGCAGGGCGTGGTCGTCGCGCACCGTCGGCCAGATCTGGTCGACCTCGTGGGTCCAGGCGTCGACGAAGACGTCGGCCTCGTCGTCGTTGATGGGGCGCGTGGTCAGGAACCCCGGGAAGCCGGAGATGACCGAGGCCAGGTCGAAGCCGACGTCGCGGAAGGCGGCCCACTCGTAGTCGAGGAACTGGGTGCGCCCGGCGACGATGATGTTGTCGGGCGACAGGTCGATCGGGGTGAAGGCGCGGCGCCCGCCCTGCAGGCGCTTGGCGGCCTCGCGGCCGAGTTCTTCGACGGGGGCCGGCACAGTCACGCCGACGGAGCGGATGAGCTCCATGCCGCGGTCGATGACGAACCGGTGGGCCGTGGAGCGGTAGCGGTTGACGGAGGCGGCGTCCGGATAGGTGCGCGCCAGCCGGGTACGCAGGGTCTCGAAGTCCTGCTCGCGCTCGGCGGTGGCCGCGTGCATGCGGCCGAGGGCCTGGCCGAGGTTGCGCAGGATCTGGAGGCGCTCCTCGGCGTCGCCGGTGTCCAGCAGGTCGGCGAAGGTGTCGCCGTCGCCGGAGTCGGAGATGACGATGGTGCGCTCGTCGATGTCGTAGGCCAGCAGCACCGGGCCGGGGCGGGCCTCCTCGGGCAGCGAGGTGGTGAACTGGTAGGCCACGATCTCGCGCACGAGCGCCGCGTCGTCCAGCTCGTCGTCGGTGCCCGGGATGTACTTGACCACCAGGCTGCGTTCCTGGAGGAAGGGGTTGGCCGCCAGCCGCACGCGCAGCACGACCGAGTTGCCCGTGCCGTGCAGCTCCTCGGCGCCGGTGATCCTCTGGGTGCCGCCGAAGCGCCGCGCGAGCTGGTGCTCCGCGGATCTGCAGATCTCCTCGTTGTCCGGGACTGCGGGGGTTCTCGGTTCGGTGGGCACGGGCGGACTTCTCCTTGTGTTGCACACGTCCCGCGCGCGAGAACGCGGCGGGGGGACTCCATTGTCCTCCCGCCGCGCGCTGCGGGCAACGGTTCGCCGGCTGCCCTGGGGCGGCCGGCGGCGCGTCGATGTGGGGACCGGCTCCGCTGTCAGCGGGCCGGCCCGCGGTGTACTGCTACTTCTCGGGCTGGGCCTTCTTCTCGGCCGCGGCGGCCTTGTCGTCCTGGCCGCCCTTCTTCTTCGGCTTGGCGTCGATGCCGGACTCGCGGCGCTGTTCCGCGGTGATCGGCGCCGGGGCGTCGGTCAGCGGGTCCACGCCGCCGCCGGACTTCGGGAAGGCGATGACGTCGCGGATGGAGTCGAAGCCGCCGAGCAGACTGACGATGCGGTCCCAGCCGAAGGCGATGCCGCCGTGCGGCGGGGCGCCGAAGGCGAAGGCGTCGAGCAGGAAGCCGAACTTCGCGCGGGCCTCCTCCTCGGTGATGCCCATGACCTGGAAGGCGCGCTCCTGGACGTCACGCTGGTGGATACGGATGGAGCCGCCGCCGATCTCGTTGCCGTTGCAGACGATGTCGTAGGCGTAGGCCAGCGCGCTGCCCGGGTCCTTGTCGAAGGTGTCCAGGTACTCCGGCTTCGGCGAGGTGAAGGCGTGGTGCACGGCGGTCCAGGCGGAGTGGCCCAGGGCGACGTCGCCGGAGGCGGTCGCTTCGGCCGAGGGCTCGAACATCGGGGCGTCGACGACCCAGGTGAAGGCCCAGTCGCCCTCCTTGATCAGGCCGAGCTTCTCTGCGATCGCGCCGCGGGCGGCACCCAGCAGGGCGCGCGAGGACTTGGTCTCGCCGGCGGCGAAGAAGATACAGTCGCCCGGCTTGGCGCCGACGTGCTCGGCGATGCCGGCGCGCTCGGCGTCGGTGATGTTCTTGGCCACCGGGCCGGAGAGCTCGCCGTCCTCGCCGACGAGGATGTACGCCAGGCCCTTGGCGCCGCGCTGGCGGGCCCAGTCCTGCCAGGCGTCGAGCTGACGGCGCGGCTGCGAGGCGCCGCCGTCCATGACCACGGCACCGACGTACTCGTTCTGGAACACGCGGAAGGTGGTGTCCTTGAAGAAGTCGGTGCACTCGGTGATCTCGATGTCGAAGCGCAGGTCCGGCTTGTCGGAGCCGTAGCGGCGCATGGCCTCCTCGTAGGTCATGCGCGGGATCGGGGTCTTGACCTCGTAGCCGATGAGCTTCCACAGCGCCGTGACGATCTCCTCGGCCAGGGCGATGATGTCCTCCTGGTCGACGAAGCTCATCTCGATGTCGAGCTGGGTGAACTCGGGCTGGCGGTCGGCGCGGAAGTCCTCGTCGCGGTAGCAGCGGGCGATCTGGTAGTAGCGCTCCATGCCGGCGACCATCAGCAGCTGCTTGAACAGCTGCGGGGACTGCGGCAGGGCGTACCAGCTGCCCGGCTTCAGGCGGGCGGGCACGAGGAAGTCGCGGGCTCCCTCCGGGGTGGAGCGCGTCAGCGTCGGGGTCTCGACCTCGGTGAAGTCGTGGGCGTCGAGGACGGCGCGGGCGGCGTGGTTGGCCTTGGAGCGCAGGCGCAGCGCCTCGTGCTGGTCGTGGCGGCGCAGGTCGAGGTAGCGGTACTTCAGGCGCGTCTCCTCACCGACCTCGCCGGAGGCCGACGGGTCGTCGATCTGGAACGGCAGGGCCGCCGACGGATTGAGGATCTCCAGCTCGGAGACGTTGACCTCGATCGCGCCGGAGGGCAGGTTCGGGTTCTCCGAGCCCTCGGGGCGGGCCTCGACCACACCGGTGACCTTGATGCAGTACTCACTGCGCAGGTCGTGGGCGCGCTCGGCGACCTCCGACTCACGGAAGACGACCTGGGCGACACCGGAGCGGTCGCGCAGGTCGATGAAGATGACGCCGCCGTGGTCACGACGACGGGCCACCCAACCGGTCAGGGTGACCGTCTCACCGGCGTGGTCTTTGCGGAGTTCCCCCGCGAGATGAGTGCGCAGCACGAGGCCACACGTCCTTTCCTCGTAAGATGCCAGAATACGTCCGCACACTTTACTCTCCCGCCGGCTGCGCCCGCGCAGCGGGCGTGTGGCATGATCGGGCCATGACTTTCCGTGGTGACCTCCAGCGCAGCACCGACCGAGTGAGCACCTCCTCCGGGGGTCGCCGCGGCGGCATCGCCGTGGGCGGCGGGCTCGGCGGCCTGGTGCTCGTCGGCCTCTTCCTCCTCCTCGGCGGCAACCCCGCCGACATCGGCCTCGGCGGCGGGGGCGCCGACCAGGGCCAGGCGGAGCAGGGCGCGCAGGCCTACAACCTCGACCACTGCGAGACGGGCGCGGACGCCAACGAGCACGACGACTGCCGCGTGCTCTACACCGCCTACTCCGTCGACGAGGTCTGGGACAAGGTGCTGCCCGAGCAGGCCGGCATCACCTACGAGAAGCCGGGCGTGGAGATCTTCCGCGACTCGGTGCAGACCGGCTGCGGCTTCGCCTCGGCGCAGACCGGCCCCTTCTACTGCCCGGCCGACCAGACGCTGTACCTGGACGTCTCCTTCTTCGAGCAGCTCGGCCAGCTCGGCGGCGAAGACGCCCCGCTGGCGCAGGAGTACATCGTCGCCCACGAGTTCGGCCACCACATCCAGAACCTCGAGGGCACCCTGGGGCTGTCGGACTACCAGAACCCCGGCGAGGACTCGAACGCGGTGAAGATCGAACTGCAGGCCGACTGCTACGGCGGCATCTGGGCCCACTACGCGGACTCCGAGAACGGCGGCGACCTCGAGCCGATCTCGAAGGAGCAGCTCGCCTCCGCCGTCGAGACGGCAGGCGCCGTAGGCGACGACAACATACAGCGCCGCAGCGGCGGCGAGGTCAACCCCGAGGCCTTCACCCACGGTTCCTCGCAGCAGCGCCAGGAGGCCTTCCTCGCCGGCTACAACTCCGGCGAGATGGCCCAGTGCGACACGCTGGACCGCGGCGCGTACAAGAGCTAGGCGCGCACTGAACTACCAGCGCAGGGTGATGCGCTCATTGACGTGGGCGGCGTCGCCCTCGGCCTCGTCGACGAGGCCGACTGCGTAGTCGGCGTACGAGATCGCCGAGACGCCCTCGGCGTCGGTGGTGAACTCCTCGCCCGCCTGGAGATACGATCCGGTGCGCTCACCGTCGGCGCGGAAGTCCGCGGCCGGGCTGATGAAGGTCCAGCGCACGTCCTCGCGCCCGCGCAGCGTCTCGAGCTGGCGGATCTGGCCGCGGGCGACCGGGAGGAAGGCCTCGGGAAAGTCCGGGGTCTCGGCGAGCATCGTCGAGTGGGCCTCGTCGATGAAGAGGCTGCCGGCGCCGCCGACGACGATGAGCCGGGCGTCGGTGCCGGCCAGGGCGTCGGCGATGGTGGTCACGGCGGTCACGTCGTGCCCGCGGGAGGTCGCCTCGGCGGCGATACGGCTACCGGCCTTGCCGTTGGCTCCGATGACTGCGAACTTCATGGGTTGACTCCTTTTCTCTCGCGCGGCTCGCTGCGCACGTCGTCTGTGTACCGGCGGAGGTGGGGCACCCGGGCCGTCGTCAAGCGACTGTCGTAACTTCTAGTAACTAGGCAGCAAATGGAAACCGAGGCACCCGGAGGTAACTCATGGCTTCAACGGGCACGAAGACGACGCGCATCGCCGCCGCGGAACTGCCGGCGTGCCCGGTCGAGACGTCGCTGGCGGTCATCGGCAAGAAGTGGAAGGTGCTCATCCTGCGCGAGCTGCGGCGCGGGCCGCTGCGCTTCGGTGAACTCAAGGCGAACATCGACGGGGTGAGCCAGAAGATGCTCACCGCTAACCTGCGGGAGATGGCCGACGACGGCCTTGTGACCCGCACCGCCTACCCCGAGGTGCCGCCGCGCGTGGTCTATGAGCTGACCGGGCTGGGCGAGAGCCTCTCCCCCGTCCTCGACGCGCTCGCGGAGTGGGGCGAGGGCTATCAGGCGCTGCGCGCGGGGCGGGGCTAACGCTCGGCGCGGGGCTCAACGCTCGGCGCCTGGTCAGCTCTCCGCATCCTCGACGACCTGCTCGACGCCGTTGAGCAGGCGCTCCAGACCCCACTCGAAGGGCACCGCGGCGTACGGGTTGCGCACGCCCTCGATGGCCTCGTCGAGGCCCTCGACCCGGCCGGCCAGACTGGCGGCGGCCTCGGAGCTGTCGTCGATGAGCGCCGCGGGGTCCGCCGGGGGCTCGTCGCGACCCGAGGCCGCCGCTCCCCCGTCGATGACGCCGGTGTAGGCGTCGAGCACGCGCGCGAAGGCCGGGGTGACCACGTCGCCCGGGCCGGGGTTGAAGATCGTCGGCGGGGCGTTGTAGTCCATCGCGGCGCCGAAGAGGAAGTTCTCGAAGGCCACGATCACCGGCACCACGTCGCGCTCCGGGATACCGCCGGCGAGCATGGCGCGGGCGACGACCTCGTACATGTTACGGATGTTCGGCGAGCCGGCCACCGGCCGCGTCGCGATCAGCGGGATCAGCTCGTACTGCCGGGAGAGCACCGCGCGGTAGGAGCGCGCCCACTGCTCGAGCGCGTCGCGCAGCCGCTTCGCACGGGAACCGCCGTGGATTTTCGTACCCTCGCCGTCCACCTCGGCCATCCGCACGACGTCAGCACGCACCTCACGTGCCAGCTCCGCCAGGGCCGAGGTGTCGACCTGCGAGAGGACCTCGTCCTGGACGAAGACGAGCAGCTGATCCTTGCCCGAGATGTGGTTGTAGAGGGCGGACGGGGCCACCCCCAGCCTCTCGGCGAGCCGGACCATGGTCAGCGCGGAAGCGCCGTCTGCCTCGACGATCTCCATCGCCGCCGCGCCGATCACCTTCCGGGTCAGGCCCGGGGGCCGTCCGCGCCGTCCTTTACGCGCGTTCATCACCCCTCCTTACCCGTCGGTGAAAACCGACTGTCTCGTCGCACTTCAGGGCGTTGCCACCGAAAAATTATCCAGGCCACCACGCTACATAGCCCGACCGGTATTTGGCACCCGTCGCCACTTATGTCCCCGAATTCCGGGACCAATTTTCGGCCACATGTCTATCGTGGTTGTGAACCCGGTCACCGAATGCCGGGCCCCCCTTGCGGCCGCGACCGTACCCCGACCTCGGCAGAAAGGAAAGCGCACGTGAACGCACTCGCCTACCGCTCCGTCAACCCGACCACCGGTGAGCTCCTCGACGAGTACCCCTTCATCACCGTCGAGGACCTCGCCGACGCCCTCGGCGCCGCTGACGAGGCCTTCGTCTCCTGGTCCGCCCGCCCGATCGAGGAGCGCGCGCACGTCGCTCGCCGCATCTCCGAGGTGCTGCGCGAGCGCGGCGGGGAGCTCGCCGCCACCGTGACCCGCGAGATGGGCAAGCTCGCCCCCGAGGCCGCCGACGAGGCCGAGCTAGCCGCCGACATCTTCGCCTACTACGCCGAGCACGGCCCCGAGTTCGCCGCCGAGCAGGTGCTCTCCGACACCGAGCGGGAACGCACCGTGCTCCAGCACCTGCCCGTCGGCCCGCTGCTGGGCATCATGCCGTGGAACTACCCGCTCTACCAGGTCGCCCGCTTCGTCGCGCCCAACCTGGTGCTGGGCAACACCATCCTGCTCAAGCACGCCGAGTCGACGCCCGGCTGCGCGCTGGCCATCGAGGCCGCCCTCCACGATGCCGGGGTGCCCGAGGGCGTCTACCGCAACGTCTTTGCCTGCCACGAGCAGGTCAGCGAGATCATCGCCGACCCCCGCATCCAGGGGGTCTCACTGACCGGCTCCGAGCGCGCCGGCGCCGCCGTCGCCGAGCAGGCCGGCCGCCACCTCAAGAAGGCCGTCCTCGAGCTCGGCGGCTCGGACCCCTGGATCCTGCTGTCCAGCGACGATATCGAGGCCGACGCCGCCAAGGCGGTGGGCACCCGCCTCGAGAACACCGGCCAGGCCTGCAACTCCAACAAGCGCATCATCGTCTCGGCCGACATCTACGACCGCTTCCTCGACGCCGTCATCGCGCGCGTCGCCGCGCTCAGCCCGGGCGACCCGGCCGACGGCGAGGAGGACACCTACGGCCCGCTGTCCTCGAAGAAGGCCGCCGACACCGGCGAGGAGCAGCTCCACCGGGCCATCGAGGCGGGCGCGCAGCTGCGCATCGGCGGCGAGCGCCTGGTCGAGGGCGCCTTCGGCGACGGCTTCTACATCTCCCCCGCCGTACTCACCGACGTCCCGCGCGGCAGCGACATCTACTACGAGGAGTTCTTCGGCCCGGTCATCACGATCTTCCGCGTCGAGAGCGACGAGGAGGCCCTCGAGCTGGCCAACGACACCCAGTACGGGCTCGGCTCGACGGTCTACGCCACCGAGCCCGGCCGCGCCGAGGCCGTCGGCGAGAAGCTGCGCGCCGGCATGACCGGCGTCAACGGGGCGGCCCCGGAGTCCGAGGACATGCCCTTCGGCGGGGTCAAGCGCTCCGGCTACGGCCGCGAGCTGGGGCCGGTGGGCATGGACGAGTTCGTCAACAAGCGCCTGTACTCGGTGCGCAAGAAGTAGGCGGCCGCGCCAAGCGCGGGCGCCCCGCCCACGGGTGGTCGACGCCCGCGGCGACCGGCGGGGCGTCGTCAATCCCCCCCCGCCCCGGGCTCACACGGTGAGCTCGGGGTGCAGGTCCTTGTGCATGATGATGCGCCCGCGCCACGCCGAGATCGAGGAGAGCGTCCACGCGATCGCCAGCACCAGCAGCAGGGCGAAGACGGCCTGCACCGGACGCGGGTTCGTCGCGGTGGAGCCGGGCACGTCGGTGCCGATGATGACCTCGCGGAAGATGTCGACGGTGAAGCGCATCGGGTCCCAGGAGTGGACGTGCTGGATGAACTTCGGCTGCGTCTCCGGCGGGTAGAGCCCGCCCGAGGAGACCAGCTGCAGGGCCATGAACATCAGGCAGATCACGCGGCCGGCCGTGGCCCCGACCACCGCGTTGATGGCCTGGGTGACCGCCACGAAGACCGCTGAGACACAGCACATGGACACCCACAGGCCCAGCGGGTGGGCGGCGTCCATCCCGATGAGCCCCTCGAGCACGATCCAGATCAGCGTCGCCTGGCCCACTCCGACGGTCAACGCCGGCAGGTAGCTGGCCAGCACCGCGCGGATGGGCGCCACCCCGGAGTCGAGCACGCGCTGCTGGACCGGGCGCAGCACCATGAACATGATGGTCGCGCCGACGAAGAGCGCCAGCGAGATGAAGAACGGCGCCAGCCCCACGCCGAAGGGGGTCAGGTCCTGGGCGGTCAGCAGGCGGCGCACGGGGTTGCCGCCGGCCTCGGCGGCCTTCTCGCGGTTCTCGCCCTCCTGGCGCGGGACCTTGCCGGCGCCGTCGGTGATCTTCAGCGCCAGCTCGCCGGAGCCGTCGTCGAGCTCGACCAGGCCGTCGCGCAGCGAGCCCGCGCCGACGGTCAGCTGGCGCGAACCGGCGGCCAGCTTGCTGGTGCCGTCGGCGAGCTGGTCGGCACCGACGGTCAGCCGCGAGGAGCCGTCCTTGAGGCGCTCGAGCCCGCCGGCCAGCTGCTGCGAGCCGGAGACGGCCTGCGACATGCCGGAGCGGTACTCGCTGGCCGGGTCGCCCAGCTGCCCGGCGAGCTGGGCGGCACCGTCGCGCAGGCGGTGGATCTGCCCGGTCAGCTCGGGGTTGAGCCCCTTGGCGTAGAGGTCGGCGACGGCGGCGTCGAGCTGGTCGGCCAGCTGCGCCGCGCCCGGCACCCCGGAGGCGCGCAGCTGGGTGGCGGCGTTGACCAGCGGGGCGGCCAGGTTGTCCTGGGCGCCGGCGAGCTGGTCGGCGACCCCGGAGATCTGGTTGACGCCGCCGGAGATCTGCCCGGCGCCGTCGCCGAGCATCGCGGTGGCCGCGTCCAGGCGGGTCAACCCGTCGGCGAGCTTGGTCGCGCCGTCGTGGGCGGTGCCGATGCCCTCATCGAGGGTGTGCGCGCCGTCGGCGAGCTTGGTGGCGCCGTCGTTGGCCTTGTCCAGGTTCTGCTGCAGCGTGCCGGAGCCGTCGGCGAGCTTTCCGGCGCCCTCCTCGGCCTTGCCGGCGCCCTCGTGCAGGCGCCCGGCGCCGTCGGCGGCGGCGTCCATGCCCTCGCCGATGGTGGAGAAGCCGACGAGCATCTGGTCGGTGATCTGGGTGCCCACCACCCCGGAGATGGTGTTGACCATCACCTGCGTGGCGGCGTTGCCCAGCATCGTGGGGATGAAGCCGTTGGCGTTGTTGAAGGCGACGTTCAGCGTGGTGGAGCGCGGGTTGTCGCTGGTCACGCTGGTCGCGGCGGCGGAGAAGTCGGTGGGGATCTCCACGGCGAAGTAGTAGTCGCCCTCGACCACTCCATCGAGGGCCTCCTGGGCGGGGACCTCCTTGAAGTCGAGCGGCTTCTGCTTCAGCAGCTCGTCGACGACCTGGTCGCCGGCGTTGAGTTCCTTGCCGTCGGGGCCTTTGGCGCCCTCGTCGGAGTTGACGAGTGCCACGGGCAGCTGGTCCATCTTGCCGATCGGGTCGTAGTAGGACCACACGAACAGCCCGCCGAAGATCAGCGGCAGGCACATGATGGTCACCAGCGCGATCGGCGGCAGCACGCCGCGCCCGAAGCGCCGCATCTCGGTGCCGGTGTGCAGCAGTGCGGGGATCATCGGCGCTCCTCTCCTTCGTCGCGGGTGTCCGCGTGGTGCTTGCCGACGTCGCGCCGGTCGGCGTCGGGTGCGTCCGTCACGACGTGCGCGTCGTGCTTGGCGACGTCGCGTCGGTCGCCCGTGCGCGCGTCCGTCGCCGCCCGGCGGTTGGCGGCAGCGTGGTACTCGCCGACGTCGTGGCGCACGTCGAGGAAGCGCGCGCCCTCGGGCGCTCCGTCGTTGACGGTGTGCGCGATGACGGGCAGCTCCTCGGCGAGGCGGACGAGGCGCTCGAGCATCGCGGCGCGCAGGTCCATGTCGCGCAGCTGGTCGATGTCGTCGACGATGAGCAGGTCGGCGTCGGGGCGTGCGATCAGCGCGAGCATCACGCGCACGGTCAGCCGGGTCTCCACGTCGATCTCGCCGGCGGGCGTGGCGGCGTCGAGGTCCTCGATGCCGAGCACGCCGGACCACCGGGTGACGTAGGGGTGGGACATGATGTCCCGCGGGGCGTGCCGGTAGAACGGCAGCGCCCAGGCGACCTGCTCGCGGATGGACTCGCGCACCGGCACCTGGCGCTCGAGCGAGTCGGTCTCGGGAATGCCGGCCAGGGCCACGCGCCGGAAGCGCTCGCGCGCCCCGGTGTGGCCGAAGGCGGCGGCGTCGCCCTCGCGTCCGTCGGCCTCGTGGCGGTCGCCCTCGCGGCCGTCGGCCTGGTCGCGGCCGCCGCGCCCGCCGCGCCCGTCGTCCCCGCTGCGGCGCATGAGCACCTCGCCGGAGACGGCGCGGCGCCGCCCGGCCAGGGTCAGCGAGAGGGCGGTCGTGTGGTGCTCGCGCAGGTTGCGCAGCACGGTCAGGCCCTCCCCTACGGTGAAGTTGACGGGTTCGGCGTCGCGGGCCACGCAGAGATCGTGGGCCTCGATGACGGGGTTCTCCACGGGCCCGAGGGCGTCGTCGGGCCGCGGGGCCAGATCGATCTCGACGGTCTCGTCGCCGGGGCCGGCCACGCGGGTGTGCCCCACGGCGCCGGTGGGAACTGCGGCGCCGGTGCGCCGCACGCTGTGTGCGTCTGCCACATTTCCCCCTGGTTCTGTACGCTTCCGGGGCCCAAACCCCGGAAGCGGAGGTTCTACTATCACTTGCTATCCTGATGATAGTGCTTCCGGTCGTGCCGCCCTGTCAACTCACGTGGCGGCCGGCTCACACGTCGGGTGACCGGTCGCGCGGCGCACCCTGGCCCGCGAGCCACACACGGCGGAGGTAACCGAACCGAGGTTTTCGTAGAGAGGACGGCAGGGATGCGTTCAGACGCCCGCGAGCGCCGGCGCCGCATCATCGACACCGCCTGCGAGCTGTGGCGCACCACCAACCCCGGCGATGTCACCCTCGAGCGGATCGCCAGGGAGGCCGGCGTCGGCATCGCCACCGTCTACCGCAACTTCACCGACCGCCAGGACCTGGCCTGGGCGGCCGCGCACACCCTGCTCGAGCGCGCCGCCGCCCACCAGGAGGAGACGATGGCGCGCTTCGCCGACAACCCGCGCGCGGTCTGGGACAACTACGTCCACCACCTGGTCGACATGGGCCTGGGCACGCTGGTACCGGCGCTGGCCCCGGAGCACCTGGCCGAGCTGCCCGAGGAGCTCCACGACGTCCGGGTGCGCACCCGCGAGAACATGGGCCGCATGCTGGAGCTGGCCCACGAGCACGGGCTAATGCCGGCCGCGCTGACGCCGGACCAGTTCATCACCCGGCTGACGGTCGTCTCCCGCCCGCCGGCGCCCGGCGTGCGCGAGCTGGACCCGGGCGTCACCGACGAGCTCGTCGAGGTGCTCCTCGAGAACGGGCGCCTGACCGCCGAGCGCGACGCATGTTAACAGCGACGCAGTCCGCGCCCCCGCAAGGGAAGCGCCCGCGTCGGGCCGCGCGGGCGTCGTCAAGCGCGCATACCATGGCCTGCATGGACAGCACAGACAGCCAGGGTGAGGGCCAGCGCGCCGCCGCGTTCCTCGCCGCCTTCAACGACATCGAGGACCACCTGCGCGAGGCGCTCGGTGCCAAGCGCAGCGACAGCTTCAAGTGGATGGTCGGTCTGGCCGAGAAGAAGCACCTCATCTCCGCGCCGCACGCCGAGCAGCTGCGCGACTACGCCGAGCTGCGCAACGCCATCAGCCACGGCGCCTACGAGGGCCTCACTCCCATCGCGGACCCGCTGAGCTCGACGGTCGAGTCGATCCGCGCCATCCGCGACCTGATCCTCGATCCGCCGCTCGCGCTGTCGGTGCTGGGCACGCACCAGGTGCAGAAACTTACGGGCGACGACGCCCTCAGCGACGTCCTCGAGTTCATCGACACCACGGGGATCTCGCAGTTCCCGGTCTATAACCAGGGCAAGTTCCAGGGCCTTCTGACCACGGACCAGATCGCGCGGTGGTTCGCCACGCACCACGGGGTGCTGGGCGGCGCGAAGGACTCAGACGCAGGCGGTGCGGCGGAGTTCGCCTCGGCGACGGTCGCCGACGTCATGGCGGGGCCGAAGGCCTCCGGCGAGCGGCGCGCCATCTTCCTGCCGCGCGACGTGGCCGCCCAGGAGACCGTCGACCGACTCATCGAGGTCGACGCCGACGGCCACGTCCCCCGCGCCGCCGTCATCACCGAGCACGGCCAGCCGCACCAGACGCCGCTGCGCATCGTGACCGCCTCTGACCTGGCGGAACTCATCCGCGTACTGGACGCCTAGGGCCTCAATTTCCGACGTCCCGGTGGTGCGCGTCGGCGCGTGCGTGCGGGTGGGCGCGTGGCGCGCCTGACGGCGCGCGACGTGCCACCGGTTGACCGGACCTGATTGGCCGAATCTGACCAGCACTGCCACCCGGCCAGCACTGCCGCCCGGCCACATGTGACTCATATCACTTGCCACACGACAACTTCCCCACCCCCTCCCCTTGCGTTCGTACATACATTCGCATAGCATGATGGACAGAACGGAAAGCACGGGGGGATCGACTGGCCGGCAGCAGGCCTCCCCCGGGATCAGGGCCCAGGGAGGTGACCCGATGACCACCGCGACCGCACTCAACTCCGACGGACCGGACTCCGCGCGCGTCCGCGAGGTCAACTCCCTGATCGAGCGGATCTCGAGCGACATGGAGCAGGTCTCCGAGCTCATCGACACCTCGGTGATGGCCCGCGAGTTCCAGGCCATGCTGCCCGCGCTGGTCGACCTCGAGAAGGCGATGGGCTCGAAGACCGTCATCGATCACACGGTCGCACACCTGGCCGGACTGCACCACGCCGGCAACCTGACGGGCACCTCGCGGGTGGACCTGTTCCTGGCGCAGGTCTTCGACCTCTCGCGTGCCGAGGCCCGCGCCCGTGTCGACGGCGCCGAGAACACCTACGGCCCCGCCCGCCCCGCGGCGGCGCCGGACCCGACGCGGGACCCCGAGCCCGGCACGGACGCTGGTGATGGCACCGACCCCGGTGCCGGC
The DNA here is from genome assembly GCF_030232385.1 of Corynebacterium sp. MSK006. NCBI lineage: Bacteria > Bacillati > Actinomycetota > Actinomycetes > Mycobacteriales > Corynebacteriaceae > Corynebacterium > Corynebacterium sp. MSK006. The sequence goes on along the minus strand of NZ_JASPJZ010000003.1, from coordinate 193,784 downwards.
GCTGACGGGGCGGGCGCGGATTCCGGCACCGGTAGTGTGCCCGGCGACGGTTCGCCGGGTGACGGTGCGGATCCGGGCGCCGATGGTGCGCCCGGCGACGGCGACGACTGGTCCTCCGAGGCTCCCGGCGGCGGGCCCGCCGGCGACGCCGAGTCCGAGCGGGAACGCCTCGAGCGCGAGCGTGAAGAGCGTGAGCGTGAAGAGCGTGAGCGTGAGGAACGCCAGCGCCGGGAGCAGGAGCGTCTCGACCGTGAGAAGGCCGAGCGCCGGGCGGCCGAAGAACGCCGCCGCCAGGCCGAGGCCGACCGCCGGGAGGCCAACCGCCGCGCCCGCGAGAAGAAACTCGCCGCCGAGAAGCTGCGCATCATCAATAACGAGCTGAAGAACCTGCTCGACGAGGCCGAGGTCGGCGCCGAGGAACTGCGCCGTCAGGCGATCGAGGAGGCCGACAACCGCTCGCCGGAGGATCTGCGTGACTGGATCCGCAACCGCGTCGCCGAGGCCAACCTGAACTCCGGTGACCCGCTGGCCGCCTTCAAGAACCGGTGGCTGTGGATGTCGGAGCAGCAGGCCGACGGAGGCGTGCACCTCAAGGGCTATCTCCCCGCCCCGACGGCCGCGCTCCTGAAGCACCTCATGGCCGGCGCGATCCCGGGCTTCGACCGCCCCAAGGACGACGAGGCGGACGCCGACGTGCTCGACCTGGGCATCCCCGGGCTGGACCCGGACGGGGTCGCCGCCACCCGCGCCAAGCGCAACGGGCCCGACCGGCGCCGCCGCGCCGAGCGGTATGCGGACCTCCTGCACCACGTGCTCAGCGCCTACGCCGCCGGCAAGACGGAGGACACCGGCAACGCCTCGATCGTCCTCTCGCTCATCGCCGACGACGCCGACGAGATCATGCAGGCCGGCGCCGACATCGAGACGGACCCGGCCAAGGCGCGGAGGGCCTTCATGAAGAGGCACCCGACGAACACCGGGATCGACCTCTCGCTCTTCGAGCTGATGAAGATCAAGGCGAAACCCTACGACTACCTCGTCCTGCACGACACCGCGGGCAACCCGCTCTACGCGGGCAGGGCCCGAAGACTGGGGAACTTCCTGCAGAGGGTCGCGCTGTTCGCCGCGGAAGGAGTGTGCTCGTACCCGGGCTGTACCGCGCCCGCCGACTTCGTCGAGCTCCACCACGACTGGCCCCACAGCGACGGTGGCCCCACGGACATCAACAACCTGACCTTCCGGTGCAAGGAACACCACAGGGACAACAACGACAAACGCGACATGCAGGCCTCCCGCGGATGGTCCGCGCGGGACCCGAAGACCGGACGGATGGGGCATACCCCGCCGGCGGCGTCCTCGGACACCTCCGGGGTGACGATCAACCGGACGGAACGGGCGCACTTCTCCGCCGGCGAACGGATCCGCCGCAAGTACGAACACCTGGACAGTGAGTCCGGGGACCACAACGCACACCCGACCGACGGGAGCAGTGCGCCCGCAGCCGGGCGAGATCCCGACGGGACCGGTGTGCCCGGGGACCCGGACGAGACCTGGATGGCGGACTACGAGGACTACCTCGCCGAGAAGTACGCCGAGGAGGCCGCGGAGGCGGGCGGACCCGGGACCGGAGCCGGAGCCGGCCACCCCACCGGGGACGGATTCGACGAGCCCGAGGACACCCACTACGCCGCGCCCCTGAACTTCGACGATGAAGGCCGGGCGGGCGAGGACTGGCCCGGCGACGAGCCGACGCTGTTCAGCGCCTGAGCGACTCGCCCGGCGCGCTGGGCGCCTCTAGGCCTCTCCCCCGGTGTCCCCCTCGGCCTCCCCGCCGACATTCCACCGCTTGCGCTCCGCGGCGATGATCTCCTCGGCAAGCTGCGACTCGGAGACGTCCACCGCGTCGTGCACCCGCGCCGACTCCGACTCCCGGGCGTAGGCGTCGAAGACCTTGGTCTTCTGCCCCAGGATCTCCAGGAGCCGCTCATCGGCGGTGTCGTCGGCGACCAGCCGGTGCACCAGCACCGTGGACGTCTGCCCCATGCGGTGGGCACGCGCGATCGCCTGCGCCTCGATGGAGGGCTTGACCTGAGGCTCGACGAGGATGACCACGCTGGCGGCCTGGATGTTCAACCCCGCCCCCGCCGCGGTGATCTGGGCGAGCAGCACCGCCGGCCCGTCCACCGCGGCGAACTCGTCGACGAGGTCCTGCCGCTTCGCCGCGGCCACCGACCCGTCGACCGTGCCCACGACGGTCTTACCGAGCTCCTTGTCCAGCCGCGCCAGCACGTCGAGGAAGAACGAGAAGATGAGCACCTTGCGCCCGGCCTCGGCGGCCTCGTCGACGATCTCGCGCAGGCGCTGAAGCTTCGCCGGCACGCCCACGGGCGTGGTCATGGGCGCGCGGCGCATGGCCATCCAGCCGCCCTCGCGCACGGCCTCGAGGTAGTGGCGCCGGTCCTGGTCGTTGAGGTCGATCCAGTCGATCGTCTCGGTCTTCTGCGGCAGTTCGTCGAGCACGTCGTCCTGGTTGCGCCGCAGGTACACCGGCGCGACCCGGCGCCGGAACTCGCGGGCGGAGAGGTCCTCCACGTCGAGCTGCGGGGCGATGTAGCCGACGAGGTGCTCGAAGTCGACCACGGCGTTCTCCAGCGGGGTGCCCGTCATCAGCAGCGCGTGCGCCGCCGAGTCGACCAGCCGGGCGACCGCCCGGGAGCGCTGCGCCTCCGGGTTCTTGATCATGTGCGCCTCGTCGACGATCACGAACTCGGGCGCGCCCAGCCGCGCGGCCATGGTGCGCGCGCCGTCGTAAGTCACCACGCAGAACCCGCCCTCGCTGCGCCAGGCGTCGACGAGGTCCTCCTTGACCGCGCCGTGGGCGCGGAAGACGGGCAGCCCGTCGGTGAAGTTCTTGATCTCGCGCTCCCAGTTGACCACCACGGAGGCCGGGCACACCACGAGCACGCGGGTGCGCGCCACCCCGTCGACGGCGGCGACGTGCGCGGCCGCGGCGATCGCCTGGACGGTCTTGCCCAGGCCCATCTCGTCGCCGAGGACGGTCTTCTTCTGCACCACCGCGAAGCGCGCGCCGAAGGACTGGTAGCCGCGCAGGTGCAGGTCCGCGTCCAGGAAGGTGCGGTCGAGGCGCAGCGCCCGGATCGCGGCGAGCGTGTCGGCGTCGAGGTCCTCGCCGCCGGTCTTCTGGTTGCCCAGCAGATCCGCCAGCAGCCCCTGGTAGTGCGCGGGTCGGCGCTGGTAGTCGGCCCACGGGTTCACGGTCACGGTCAGCCCCCGGAAGGTGTCGAGCACCTGCGGGTTGGCCTGCGCCCAGGCGATGTCGCCGCGGAAGCGGGCGTAGGCCTCGTTGCTCCTCTCCCCGCCGGAGAACGCCACCGCCCACCGGTCGGGGTCGCCGGCCGCCACGTTCCAGTCCTTCGACAGGTCGGCGATCTCGAAGAGCCGCCTGCGGCGCGCCTGCTGTTCCTCGTCGAGGTCCGGCAGGGCGTCGTAGCGCGCCAGGACGTCCACCAGCTGCACGGCGTACCGGGTGCGCTCGGTGCCGATGTCGCGGCGCGGCTCGGCGGCGGCCTCGGAGAAGAGCGTCTCGGCGGCGGCCTTGAGCCGGTCGGCGGAGCGCTCCCCGATGCCGGGGATCTGGCGCAGCTGGCCGACGTGGGCGCGGCGCACGTCGCCGACGGTCTTCACGCCGGCCTCCGGAAGCCCGGAGATACGCAGCCTGTCGGCGGTGACCTCGCGCAGCGTCTCCAGCGGCATGCCGTCCAGCAGCTGCTCGGCCTCGACCCGCCCGCGGTCGGCGAGGATCCGCTCGAGCTGTGCGCGCAGCGTGGCCTCGGAGAACGGGTCGTCGCGCGCGGCCCGCGCCCGCTCGAGCACCGCGGCGACCGGCCCCGGATCGAACGGGTTGAGCCCCACCGACCCCGTGGTGCCGAAGTGCCCGTTGAGCGCGTCCTTGACCGCCTCGCGCGCGGCCTTCAGGTAGCGGCCGGGGGTGCCGTGCGAGCCCGGGAAGAGGTGCACGCCCTCGCGCTGCAGCTCGGTGGCCGTGTGCATCCGGTCGAGCGCCCCGCGGGCACGCACGAGGGTGCCGCGCGAGTCGATCTCACCGAGCACGCGCTCCAGCTCCGCTGCGGCCAGGCGCGCGGCGTCGACGCGCCCGCCTCCGAAGAGCCGGCCGAAGAACCCGGGTGCGGCCCTCTTCGCCCGCTTGCGGAGCTCCGGGACTTCCGCGGCGTCGTCGACGAGTGCGAGCAGCGCCTCGCCGAGCCCCGGGTCCGCGTTTGCCTCCTGCACGGCGTAGAAGCCGTCCGGCCACGTCAGCGCCCACGGGGTGAGAAAGCAGATCCACTCGCCGGTGTCGGAGTCGCGCAGGTACGAGCTGTTGAGGTCCCCGGCGCGCGGCGAGGCCACCCAGCCGGCGAGCCACTCGGCGGCCTCCCGGGACTCCTTGGCCCCCGACGTCACCTCATCGGCACGCCCCAGCAGGGTCTGGAGCTCGACGGAGGTGAAGGTGTGCTGCGACATGGACGAGATTCTGCCACGGCGCCCGGGCCCGATTTCCGACGCCCCGTTGCTCCCCCACCGCGCACGGGCGCGGCGTCCGCACCGGGGACAGGTGCGGTGTCTGCGTCGGGTCCAGGTGCGGTGGGTGCGTGGGTGCAGATGCGGTGTCTGCGTCGGGTACAGGTGCGGCGTGCCCGGCGCGCGCGGCGCCGACGAGCCTTACCCGACGCGCCCGGGAATACCCGCCCCACAACGTTTGTTGACATGTCATAGCGTGGCGCACAGTGTCACCCCACATGAATGAAAGACACCCGACGAAATCTTCATCCCACTAACCACTCCGTACAGTCAGTGAGCGACGGCGGACGCCACCGTCGGGACCGGCCAAGTTGAGCCACCCCCACGGCGCCGGCCGCCCGAGCAGTCAGAGTCAGGAGCCCCACCCATGCAGTTCGGCATCTTCACCATCGGAGACGTCACCGAGGACCCCACCACCGGGCGCACCCCCACCGAGGGCGAGCGCATCGAGGCGATGACGAAGATCGCGCTCAAGGCCGAGGAGGTCGGCCTCGACGTCTTCGCCACCGGCGAGCACCACAACCCGCCCTTCGTGCCCTCCTCACCCACGACGCACCTGGCCTACATCGCGGCCCGGACCGAGCGCATCCTGCTGTCGACATCCACGACTCTGATCACCACCAACGACCCGGTCAAGATCGCCGAGGACTACGCCTTCCTGCAGCACCTGTCCGGTGGGCGCAACGACCTGATGCTCGGCCGCGGCAACACCGGCCCGGTCTACCCGTGGTTCGGCAAGGACATCCGCCAGGGCATCCCGCTGGCCGTGGAGAACTACCACCTGCTGCGCCGCCTGTGGCGCGAGCGCTCCATGACTTGGCAGGGCAAGTTCCGCACACCCCTGCAGGGCTTCACCGCGACGCCGTGGCCGCTTGACGACGTCCCGCCCTTCGTGTGGCACGGATCCATCCGCTCGCCGCAGATCGCCGAACAGGCCGCCTACTACGGCGACGGCTTCTTCCACAACAACATCTTCTGGAACAAGGAGCACACGGCCAAGATGGTCGGCATCTACCGCCGCCGCTTCGAGGCCTACGGCCACGGCCGCGCCGACCAGGCCATCGTGGGCCTGGGCGGGCAGGTCTTCATCGGCGACACCGAGCAGGAGGCCGTCGACTTCTTCCGCCCCTACTTCGACCACGCCCCCGTCTACGGCCACGGGCCGAGCCTCGAGGAGTTCAGTGAGCTGACCCCGCTGACCGTCGGCACCGCCGAGCAGGTCATCGAGCGCACCCTGACCTTCGCCGACTGGGTCGGCGACTACCAGCGCCAGATGTTCCTCATCGACCACGCCGGCCTGCCGCTCAAGGTCGTCCTCGACCAGATCGAGCGCCTCGGCCGCGACGTCGTGCCCGAGCTGCGCCGCCGCTTCGAGGAGCGCCGCCCCGAAGGCGTGCCCAGCGACCCGCCCACCCACGCCAGCCTGAAGGCCGCCGGCTCCGGACCCCACTTCGAGGTCGCCCCGGGCGCCCGCGGCGAAAACCCGCAGGCGTAGCGTCACAGGCAAGCCTCACACGTCCAGGCCGCCCAACCCAACGAGCTTCACCCGGTTCAACCGGCACACCCGAAACACCTTCACCGAGAGGAGTATCCCAGTGCGCCACCTGACAGTGGTCACCGCGGGACTGTCCACCCCGTCGACTACCCGGCAGGTCGCCGACCAGATCGCCGACTCCGTGACCGCCGCGGTCTCCGCGCGCGGCGAGGCCGTCGAGGTCCACGTCATCGAGCTGAAGGACCTCGCCGTCGACCTCGCCCAGGCGATGGTCTCCGCCGGCATCGCCTCCCCCGCCCTGACCGAGGCCAAGCGCCTGATCAGCGAGTCCGACGGCCTGATCGCCGTCACCCCCGTCTTCAAGGCGAGCTACACCGGCCTGTTCAAGATGTTCTTCGACGTCCTGGACCCGAAGGCCATCGTCGGCATGCCCGTCGTCGTCGCGGCCACCGCCGGATCCCCGCGCCACTCACTCGTCCTCGAGTACGCGGTGCGCCCCATGTTCGCCTACCTGCGCGCCACCGTGATGCCCACCGGCGTCTTCGCCGCCACCGGGGACTTCGGCACCGAGGCCGGCCGCGCCCTGACCCAGCGCATCACCCAGGCCGCCGGCGAGCTGGCCGAGAAGATGGTCACCCAGCACGACTCCGTCGGCGGGCTCGGCGGAGCCACCGCCCGCGGCCAGGTCGAGCCCGAGGAGACCCGCGAGCGCGCCGCCACCCGCGCCGCGGCGAAGGCCCGGCGCACCGGCACCGACCCCGAGGAGGAGTTCACCCCCTTCGCAGACCTGCTCGCCAGCCACGACGGCCGGTAACGCCACCACACGCGGCCGCCGCGGGCGGCCGCGGCGCACCGACGGTACGGTGACCGCGCACGGCGCGCTGCGCGACGTCGGCAATAGCGCGGGCGGGCGCACAACGTGCGTAGGCTGGGGTGCCGCACCGACCGCGACCGAGAGGAACCCGACGCCGTGACCATCAGCATCGTCGACATGTTCAGCCTGGGCATCGGGCCGTCGTCCTCGCACACCGTCGGCCCCATGCGCGCCGCGAAGGACTTCCTCGACTCCCTCGACGAGGCTCCGAAGCGCGTGCGCGTCGAGCTACGCGGCTCGCTCGCGGCCACCGGACGCGGCCACGGCACCGACCGCGCCGTCGTCCTGGGCCTGGCCGGCCACGAGCCCGAGACCGTGCCCGCCGACGCCGATCCGGTGCCCGGTGCCAACGTGCCCGTCTTCGGGACCGCCAAGGGCCCGCGCGGCAGCGTCGACTACGTCATCGACCTCAACCCCAAGCAGCTGCCCGCCCACCCCAACGGCATGCTGTTCACCGTCGTCGACGATCACGACGAGCAGCTGACCGAGCCGGTGGACTACTACTCCGTCGGCGGCGGGTTCATCCTCACCGGCGCCCAGCTGCGCGCCGAGCACGAGGAGGCCAACCAACTTACGGCCGCCCAGGACCCGCACCCGGTGCCGCACCCCTTCGCCTCCGGCGAGGAGCTGCTGGCCCGCTGCGCGGAGACCGGCAAGTCGATCCCCCGGATCGTCCGCGAGAACGAGGACGCCCTGCACGCCGAGGACGGCGGCTGGCCGGTGGTCGCCGCGCACCTCGACGCGGTGTGGAAGACCATGCGCGAGTGCGTGCTCGCCGGCATGACCACCCCGGGCACCCTGCCGGGCGGCCTGGGAGTCAAGCGCCGCGCGCCGATCCTGCTCGAGCAGCTGCGCGACCAGGCCACCCGCAACGCCGCCGGCTTCGGCGCGATGGAGTGGGTCAACCTCTACGCCATGGCCGTCAACGAGGAGAACGCCGCCGGCGGGCGCGTGGTCACCGCCCCGACTAACGGCGCGGCCGGCATCATCCCCGCCGTAATGCACTACGCGCGCGACTTCCTGCTCGACTTCGACGAGGAGACCGCCCGCGACTTCCTGCTCGCCGCCGGGGCGGCCGGCTCGATCATCAAGGAGAACGCCTCGATCTCGGGGGCGGAGGTCGGCTGCCAGGGCGAGGTCGGCTCGGCCTCCGCGATGGCGGCCGCCGGGCTGTGCGCGGTGCTCGGCGGCACCCCGGCGCAGATCGAGAACGCCGCCGAGATCGGCCTCGAGCACAACCTGGGGCTGACCTGCGACCCCGTCGGCGGGCTGGTGCAGATCCCGTGCATCGAGCGCAACGCCATCGGCGCGGTCAAGGCTATCAACGCCGCGCGCCTGGCCCGCCTCGGCGACGGCACCAACCGCGTCTCGCTCGACGACGTCGTGACGACCATGGCCGCCACGGGACGCGACATGAGCTCCAAGTACAAGGAGACCGCCATGGGCGGCCTCGCGGTCACCCTCGGGATGCCGGTCAGTTTCACCGAGTGCTGACGCCGCGGGGGGGGCTGAGGCCCCGCCGACAGCCCTACAGCCGCCCTCAAGCGGCCCTACAGCCGCCCTCGAGCGGCCCTGCAGCCGCCCTCAAGCGGCCCTGCAGCCGCCCTCAAGCGGCTCTACAGCCGCCCGGTCAGGTACTCGACCACGCGGTCGACGGCGACGGTCTCCTGCTCGCGGGCCTCGAGGTCGCGCACGGTCACGGTGCCGTCGGCCAGCTCGGACTCGCCGAGCACCAGCGCGAAGCGCGCCCGGGCGCGGTCCGCGCCCTTCATCGCGCCCTTGAGCCCACGGCCGCCGTAGGCCATGTCCGCCGACACGCCGGCGGCGCGCAGGCGGTTGACCATCCCGGCCATCCGGCCGCGGGCCTGGTCGCCCAGCGGCACGCCGTAGACGTCGACGCGGCGGCCCACACCCAGGTCCGCGGCGGTGATGCCCTCGGCCTGGAGCGCCAGCACGGTGCGGTCCACGCCGAGGCCGTAGCCGATGCCGGAGAGGTCCTGCCCGCCGAGCTGGCCCATCAGCCCGTCGTAGCGCCCGCCGCCGCCGATGCCGGACTGCGCGCCGAGACCGTCGTGGACGAACTCGAAGGTGGTCTTGGTGTAGTAGTCCAGCCCGCGGACCATGCGCGGGTTGACGGTGTACTCGACGCCGAAGTCGTCGAGCAGCCCGGTGACGGTCTCGAAGTGCTCGCGGCACTCGGCCGAGAGGTGGTCGAGCATCAGCGGTGCGTCGGCGGTCATCTCGCGGACCTCCTCGCGCTTGTCGTCGAGCACACGCAGCGGATTGATCTCGGCGCGGCGCCGGGTCTCCTCGTCCAGCGGCAGGTCGAAGAGGAACTTCTGCAGCTTCTCGCGGTAGGCCGGCCGGCAGGTCTTGTCGCCCAGGCTGGTCAGCTCGAGGCGGAAGCCGCTCAGGCCCAGCGCGCGGTAGGAGCGGTCGGCCAGCGCGACGACCTCGGCGTCGAGGGCAGGGTCGTCGACACCGATGGCCTCGATGCCGACCTGCTGCAGCTGGCGGTAGCGGCCGGCCTGCGGGCGCTCGTAGCGGAAGAACGGGCCGGCGTAGTTGAGCTTGACCGGCAGCTGGCCGCGGTCGAGGTTGTGCTCGATGACGGCGCGCATCACGCCGGCCGTACCCTCGGGCCGCAGGGTCACGCTGCGCCCGCCGCGGTCGGCGAAGGTGTACATCTCCTTGGTCACCACGTCGGTGGACTCGCCCACGCCGCGGGCGAAGAGGTCGGTGTCCTCGAAGACGGGCAGCTCGATGTGCTCGTAGCCGGCCAGATGGGCCTGGCGGATGAAGGTGTCACGCACCGCGAGGAACTCCGCCGAAGCCGGCGGGACGTAGTCGGGCACGCCCTTAGGGGCACTGTGGGTCTGCTGCTTGTCACTCACGCATGAGATGGTACCGCGCTCAATTGACGACGCCGCGCCCCGCCTCCCCCGGGTGCCCTCCCGCACCGTCGCCGTGGCGGGGTGGCGGGCTGCGCCCGCCACCCGACGGCACAGCCGTGCGGGCAGGGCCGCGGTCGCGGAGGGCCTAGCGCTCTTCGGTGCCGCCGGCCTCACTTTCGGGGTGGCGGGCCTCATCCCCGGTGCCGCCGGCTCCGCCGGCGGCACGCATGAAGGGGCCGGCGAAGGGGTTGGTGGCGCGCTCGGCGCGCACCGTCGTCGTGGGCCCGTGGCCGGGCAGCACCGGCAGGGCGTCGTCAAGCGCCGCGACGGGGCCGGCCAGCGTCTTCTTCATCGCTGCCGGGTCCGAGTAGGGCAGGTCGGTGCGCCCGATCGAGCCGCGGAAGAGCACGTCGCCGGAGAGCACCACCTCCTCGGCGATCAGCAGCACGCTGCCCGGCGAGTGTCCGGGCGCGTGCGCCACGCGGAAGTCGTGGCCGACGAGGGTGACCACCGCGGCGTCGTCAAGCGGGCACACCTCCTCCGGCTGGGTCATGGTCGCCGCGTCGAAGAGGCGGGCGGTCTCGGGGAGCACGCCGTCGCCGCCGGCGAGCATGAAGCGGTCGTCGGGGTGGATGTAGACGGGCACGCCGAAGCGGTTGGTCAGCTGGGCGGCGTCGCGGGTGTGGTCGATGTGGCCGTGGGTGCACACGACGGCCTCGAGCTCCAGGTCGAGCTTTCCCAGCACGTCCATGACCGGGGCGAAGGCGTGCATGCCCGCGTCGACGACCACGCAGCGACCGTCCTCGATGAGCAGGTAGCAGTTCGTCTTGTACGGGCCGGTGGCGAATCCCTGGATCTCCATGGCCTCGACCCTAGACGCTGCCGCTACAATGACGTGGCGTTACCGCGGCCCGCCGGCCCTCTGAGCTTTGCCGGCCGCGGGGAAGAGACGAAGTAGACGGAAAGGTTCCCGCCGAAGTGAGTAACGAGCAACGCGGCCAGGAGGCGCTCGACGCCCTCGACAAGGCGCTCAAGAGCCGCGACCGCGCGGAGAAGAGCAAGCCACTGGCCGTCGTGGCCATGTCCGCCGTGGCCATCCTCGCCATCGTCGGCGTGGTCTGGTTCCTGGCCACCCGCGACTCCGAGGAGGACGTCGTCGCCGACGACGCCGCCGAGTCCACCGAGCAGACCTCCGAGGCGCAGGTCGAGCCGCTGGCCCTGCAGCGCGAGACCCCGCTGCCGGAGACCGTGACCTGCAGCTACGACGACGCCGGCGAGGCCGCCCGCGAGGTGAGCAAGCCGCAGACCGAGAACGTGCCCGCCACCGGCGAGGTCACCGTGACCCTGCAGACCGGCCAGGGCCCGATCCCGATGACCCTGGACCGTTCGGTCTCCCCGTGCACCGTCAACGCCTTCGTGCACATGTCCAAGCAGGGCTACTTCAACGACACCGTCTGCCACCGCATGACGTCCGGCGCGCTGAACGTGCTGCAGTGCGGCGACCCGACCGGCACCGGCTCCGGCGGTCCCGGCTTCCAGTTCGCCAACGAATACCCGACCGACGAGATGGGCGCGCAGACCGGAAAGACCGTGACCTACCCGCGCGGGACCGTCGCCATGGCCAACTCCGGCCCGGACACCAACGGCTCGCAGTTCTTCCTCAACTACGACGACTCGCAGCTGCCGCCGGACTACACCTACTTCGCCAAGATCACCGACGAGGGCATGGACACCCTCGGCAAGATCGCCGAGGCCGGCGTCGAGGGCGGCGCCTCCGACGGCGCGCCCGCCGAGGAGGTCCGCATCTCCGAGGCCACGGTCAACAAGTAGACCGCCCGGAGGCCCCGCGGGGTCTCCCCCCCCCAGGGCGCAAGCCCGAACGCCCGACCCGGCCGGTGCCGCGCGCACCGGCCGGGTCTTCTTGTGCCCCGTCCCGGAGGCACGTGTAGGTGTGCGCCGGCGCGGGGCGGCGGGATCGGCCGCGCCCGGTTTCCTGCACGAATGTGCCGCCGTGACCGGGCGCTTGTAATATCCCCGTGGCAGTGCGCGATGGAGCGCCCGGAACCCGAGAACCCAGGAGGACCACCATGAAGCTTGTTTCCCGCACCGGCCTCGTCGCCGCCGCCACCGCCGTCACCGTGACCGCCACCGGCCTGGTCGCCCCGGCCGCCAACGCGGAGACCACCGGCACCGAGGGTGTCGTCGCCACCGCCGGCACGGGCGTGCGCGCCGCCGACTCGAACGGCGGCTCCTCGAAGTCGGAGTCCACCGCGAACGGGGGCAACTCCTCCACGAGCGACAACGCCCTGACCGAGATGTGGAACAAGGGCCCCGAGGGCAAGGTCGAGGCCTTCGCCACCGTCATCGGCGGCATGCTCGGCGTCGTCGCCGTGCTCGCACTGATCAGCCGCGGCCTGACCGAGCTGACCAAAGCCATCGGCAAGTAGGCCTCCCCCAGACCCCGGGCCGTGCTCTCGCTCACAACAGCGAATCGCGGCCCGGGGTTTTTTCGCCCCCCGGCTTTACGGCGGGCCCGGAGGCGATCTCCGGGACCGATTCACCTGATCACTACCTGTTTATTTCTTGTCAGTGAACTGTTGCCCGGCGGCGTTTCCGCCGCTATGGTTTTGGACGAGCTTTCAACCACGAGCATGTTCGGGAGGACACGAACCCCATGAAGCTTTTCACCCGTAAGGGCATCGTCACCCTCGGCGCCACCGTCGCCATCGCCACCACCGGTATCGTCGCCCCGGCCCACGCCGAGGAGTCCCCGGCGCCCGAGACCAACGCGGTCTACAACTCCGAGAAGGAAGCCAACGAGCACAACGCGACGGTGACCAACTCCTCGGATTACGCGTGCAGCTGGGTGGATCCGGAGACCGGCAAGTCGCACAATGTCACTGACTCCAGCGTGATTAACTCCCTCCACTGCGCGTGGAAAACCGGCGGCTTCGAGAAGCAGCTGGGCATCATCACCGGCTTCGCCACCCTGGTTACCACCGTGATCGGCGTCGCCTCCGCCGTCTTCAACATGGCCAAGAAGGTCGCTCCCGACATGTTCTAAGGTTTTGTCTCAGTCTGACTGAGAACACCACCCGCCCCGACCGGTCGTCCGGCCGCGGGCGGGTTTTCGCGTAGCTGGCCCCGCCCGACGGACACGGCGCCCCTGAAACAGGCACAGCCCCGCGCCACGCGCGCGGATGCGCGCCCACGCGGGGCAGGCGGGACGTCGTCAATCGACGCGCCCCACGGGCGCTCAGGCGGTCACGCGGTAGACGTCGAAGACGCCCTCGGTGTTGCGCAGCGCGGTGATCAGCGCGCCGAGCTGCTTCGTGTCGGAGACGGCGAAGGTGAAGCGGATCGTGGCGATGTGGTCGTCGCCGGCCTTAGAGTTCATCGCCAGCACCGACAGGTTCTGCTCGCTGACACACCGGGTGATCTCCATGAGCAGCCCGCCGCGGTCCAGCGCCTCGACCTGCAGCGTCGCGGTGAAGGCGTTGCCCTGGTCCGAGCCGGCCCAGGAGACGTCGATGAGGCGCTCCGGCTCCTCGCGCAGCTTGGGCGCGTTGGTGCAGTCCGTGCGGTGCACCGAGACCCCGCCGCCGCGGGTGACGAAGCCGAAGATCTCGTCGCCCGGCACCGGCTGGCAGCACTTGGCCAGCTTCGCCAGCACGTCCGGGCTGCCCTCCACGAGCACGCCCGGCCCACTGACGGCCTGCGGGCGGTGCTCGGCCTTGTCCGCCAGCTCCGCCAGCGGCATGCGGCTCATCAGCTCGTCCTCGGCGGAGTCCTCGTCGCCGAAGATGGCCATCAGGCGGTGCGCGACGTGTTGCGCGGAGACCGAGCCCGAGCCGATCGCCGTGTAGAGCGCGTCGACGTCCGGGTAGTGCAGCTCCGTGGCCACCGTCTTCATCGACTGCGCGGTGAACAGGCGGTGCAGCGGCAGCCCGCCACGCTGCACCTCGGCGGCCAGCGCGTCGCGGCCGGCCTCCAGGTGCTCCTCGCGGCGCTCCTTGGAGAACCACTGGCGGATCTTCGCCTTCGCCCGCGGCGAGACGACGAAGTCCTTCCAGTCCGCCGAGGGCCCGGCGTGCTGGTCCTTGGAGGTGAAGATCTCCACCCGGTCGCCCGACTTCAGCTTCGTCTCGAGGGCGACGAGCTTGCCGTTGATCTTCGCGCCGATGCAGCGGTGGCCGACCTCCGTGTGCACCGAGTAGGCGAAGTCGACCGGGGTGGAGTCCACCGGCAGGTTGACCACGTCGCCCTTCGGGGTGAACACGAAGATCTGCTTGGCCGTCAGGTCGTAGCGCAGCGCGTCGAGGAACTCGTTGGGGTCGGCGGCCTCCTTCTGCCAGTCGAGCAGCTGGCGCATCCACGCCATCTGGTCGATCTCGGCCTGGTCGCCCTTGTGCGAACCCTTAGTCTCCTTGTAGCGCCAGTGCGCCGCGATGCCGAACTCCGCGTTGTAGTGCATCTCGTGGGTGCGCACCTGGACCTCGAGCGGGCGGCCCGAGTCCGTCATCACCGTGGTGTGCAGCGACTGGTAGACGCCGAAGCGCGGCGCCGAGATGTAGTCCTTGAAGCGCCCCGGCATCGCCGCGTAGAGGGCGTGGACCACGCCGATGGCCGCGTAGCAGTTGTTGACGTTGTCGACGAGCACGCGGATGCCGACCAGGTCGAAGATCTCGTCGAACTCGTGGCCGCGCACGATCATCTTCTGGTAGATGGACCAGTAGTGCTTCGGCCGGCCCATCACCTCGGCCTCGATGTTGTTCTCCTTCAGCGCGACCTTGAGCTGCGCCATGATCTCCTCGAGGGCGCGGTCGCGCTGCGGGGCGCGGTCGGCGACGAGACGGACGATCTCGTCGTACTTCTTCGGGTAGAGGATGGCGAAGGAGAGGTCCTCGAGCTCCCACTTGACGTTGGCCATGCCCAGGCGGTGCGCCAGCGGGGCGATGACCTCGAGGGTCTGGCGGGCCTTCTTCGCCTGCTTCTCCGGGGGAAGAAAGCGCATGGTGCGCATGTTGTGCAGGCGGTCGGCGACCTTGATCACCAGCACGCGCGGGTCGTGGGCCATCGCGACGATCATCTTGCGGATCGTCTCGGCCTCCGCGGCCGCGCCCAGGGCGACCTTGTCCAGCTTGGTCACCCCGTCGACGAGGCGCGCGACCTCCTCGCCGAAGTCCTCGGTGAGCTGCTCGAGGGTGTAGTCGGTGTCCTCGACCGTGTCGTGCAGCAGGGCGGCGACCAGCGTGGTGGTGTCCATGCCGATCTCCGCGGCGATGGTGGCCACCGCCAGCGGGTGGGTGATGTACGGGTCGCCCGACTTGCGGTAGACGCCGTCGTGGAGGCGCTCCGCGGTGGCGTAGGCACGGTCGAGCACCGCCCCGTCCGCCTTCGGGTGGAACTGCCGGTGGATGCTCAGCAGCGGCGCGAGCACCGGGTTGATCTTCGGGCGGTTGCCCGTCAGGCTGCGTGCCAGGCGCGCGGACATGCCCCGCACACCGATGCTCCTGCCCCGGCCGTTCTCCTGGGTCATGTCCCTACACCTTACCTTCGCCTCTTGAGGCCCGGACCCGCGTCCGGTACGCCTCTTTGGGCCCCGGGCACTGGCCCGGGGCCAGTCGAAAGCCCGCGCCCCGACTGCCGGCCTGATCGCCGGATGTGCGGCCGGCCGCTGACTTTCGGGCCGGCCGCGTCAGCCGGCGCTCAGGCCTCGACCGTGTCCTGCGAGATCACGCTCAGGGGCACGTCCCCGAGCTTCTCGCGGCCGCCCAGGCCGTCGACCTCGAGGACGACGACGTTGCCGACGACCTCTGCACCCGAGCTCGCCAGGAGCTTCGCCGCCGCGCCCAGGGTGCCGCCGGTGGCCAGCACGTCGTCGACGAGCACGACCTTGCGGCCCTCGAGGTTCATCGCGCCGGCCGGGATCTCGAGTGCCGCCGTGCCGTACTCGAGGGCGTACTCCTCGGTGTGCACCGGCGGGGGCAGCTTGCCCTGCTTGCGGATCGCCAGCACGCCCAGGCCCAGCTTGTAGGCCACCGCCGCGCCCAAAAGGAAGCCGCGCGCGTCAAGTCCGCCGATCAGGTCCGCGCCGTCCTCGACGGCCGCCTGGGCCAGCGCGTCGACCACGGTGCCGAACGCCTCGGCGTCCGCCAGCACCGGGGTCAGGTCCTGGAAGACCACGCCCTCCTCCGGGAAGTCCGGCACGAGCCGGACGTGCTCCTTGAGCGCGGCCGCGGCCTCGGGAAACCTGGTCTGAGTCTTACCTGCCAACTTGAATCTCTCCCATAGTTCTCTCCTTGCCGGATCCCGGCGCACCGGCGCCTAGCCGATGCGCCACCGGTCCATGTTCCAGCCGATGCCGGCGAGACCTGTGTACACGTTCACGTTACCCATCTCGCGGTCGGTCGCGAATACGCGGGGCTGGGAGGCCAGCGGAATCGCGCGCACGCGGCGCCACTCCCCCGCCTCCGCGGCCTGCAGCGCCCGCCAGCCGCGCTGGCCCGGGGCGAGCGCGGAGTACTCGGCGACCGGGTCGACGGCCTTGAGCACCGCGTCGACGCGGTCCTCGCCCGCCGGGGACACCCCGATCAGGTCGCCGAGCTGCCCGGTGGTCTCCGAGACGTCCTCCACGGTGATCCCGGCAGGCTCGCAGCTGCGCCGGATGGACTCGACCATCGCGGCCTTGCGCGGGTCCGGGCCCATGTAGCCGATGCGGACGGTCTTGCCCTTGAGCCGGCCGGCCAACGCCTGGTCGGTGCCCAGGTGGACGTCGGAGACCTCCGCGACGTGCGCCGCGTCCGGGTCGGTCGGGTTGAGCACGTGCATCGCCACCGCCGGGACCTCCACGCCGGAGACCCGCGAGCTCTCCGCGGCGACGTCCTTCTGGTCCACGCACGCGTTGAAGGCGTCGCGGTCCTCCGGCGTGGCGAAGACGCCGCCCTCGCCGAGCAGCAGCGTCTCCGTCAGGTAGCCGACCTCGGGGTGGATCTCGTAGCGGTTGCCCGGGTTGTCGCGGTCGATGAAGGAACCGTCGGTGCGCGTGATGTCCGCGGCGACGACGTCCGCCTGCGCGGCCAGGGCGTGGGTGTCCACCGACGGCGGCCAGACGACCAACGTCGGCTCCTCGGCGGGGGCACCGTGGTAGTGCTCGTTGCGCACCAGGCGGACCTCGCCGTGCTCGCCGACGGAGTCGACGCGGTAGGGCCCGTAGCCCAGCTGCAGGCCCTCGTCGAACTCGGAGAGCCGGAAGCCGTCGCGCCACACCCGCGCGACCTCGCGCAGGGCGTCGGGCACCGCGGCGTCGGAAATCTCGGTGGCGGCGGCGCCCTCGGCGCCCTCGGCGCCGGTCGCGCCGGCGGCGGCCTGCGCGGCGTCGGCGCCCGAGGCACCTTGCGTACCGGAACCGCCCGCGCCGGGCAGCGCGGCGTCGAGAAGCGGCACCAGGTCCTGCTCGGCCACGCCGGCGCGCTGCGCGATGGCGTGGGCCGGCAGGATCTCGCCGGGGCCGAACAGTTGGCGCCAGCGGGTGCCCGCGCCTTCGACGAGGCTGAGCTGGAAGCGCTTGGCGCCGGGGCGGCACTGCACGGACTCGACCTGGTCGGTCCACGGCAGCTGCGCGCCGAAGAGGCGGTCGAGCTTGCCGGCGGCCACGGCGAGGTAGAAGTCGTCGCAGGTGACGGTGTGCCCGTCGGAGAAGGAGGCGTCCGGGGCGATGTCGTAGAGCACCTTGCGCTTGGCGCCGGGCAGCAGCTGCGTGCTGGCCAGGTCCGTGTTCGGGATCATCTGGCCGTTGGGCCCCGGGGTGTAGACGGCCGGGTAGACGCGCCCGGAGATCAGCTCCGCGTTCGTCGAGGCGCCGGTCAGTGAGGCGGCGTTGGTGGTCTCCAGCGGCGAGGAGACGACGTAGGCGGGGTGCCCGGTGTTCTCGCCGAGGTCCTCGCCGGCCTGATCATCCGAGCAGGAAGTCAGCGAGAGCGCGGTCGCCGCCGCGAGGACGGCGGCCGCGGCGGCGCGCAGGCGCCCCCGGCCCGGTCGTGCGGCGGCGGTCATGCGCGCCCTCCCCCGTCAGTTCCGGCCCGGGCGCCAGGTGGCGCCGGGGTGGCCGGGCGCCGGCGTCTCGGCGTCGTGCTCGGCCTGGTGCGCGGGGGCGGTCACGGTGCGCTTGCCGGTGGTGCCGGAGTTGCTTTCGCGCTCCGCGTCGGTCGCCGTGGCGTCGTCGACCTCGGCGTCGGGGTCCTCGCCGCGACGGTAGGCGGCGACGGCGGCGTTGTGCTCGCGGATCTCCTTGGAGCGCTCGGTCACGCTGACCAGGATCGGGGTGGCCAGGAAGATCGAGGAGAACACGCCCTCGACCACGCCGATGAGCTGGATGAGCGCGAGGTCCTGCAGGTCGCCGACGCCGAGCATCCACACGGCGACGATGATCAGCGCCACGATCGGCAGCGCGGAGATCACCGAGGTCGAGATCGAGCGCATCAGCGTCTGGTTCACGGCGGCGTTGGCGGCCTCCGCGTAGGTCTGTCTGCGCGAGTCGAGAAGCCCCGCGGTGTTCTCGCGGACCTTGTCGAAGACGATGACGGTGTCGTAGACGGAGAAGGACAGCACGGTCAAAAGGCCGATGATCACGGCCGGCGAGACCTCGAAGCCGAACAGCGCGTAGATGCCGGCGATGACGACGGCGTCGACGAGGAGGGCGGCCATGGCTGCGACGGCCATCTCACGGCGCAGGCGCACCGCGATGTAGAGGAAGGCCAGCAGCAGGAACACGCCCATCGAGATGAGCATGCGCTTAGTGATCGTCGAGCCCCAGGACTCGGAGACCGTCGAGTCGCCGATCGCGTCGGGGCTCGGGGTGCCGGTGGCGTCCTCCGGGTGGTAGGCCTCGAAGATCTCCTGGCGGGCGGCGTCGATCTGGTCCTGCGAGAGGCGCTCGGTGTTGATCTCCAGGGTTGCGGTGTCGCCGGAGCCGACGACCTGGGTCAGCTCGGGGGTGACCCCGGTGGCGTCGACGAAGGTCTGCTCGACCTCGTTGACGTTGAGCTCGGCGGCCGGCATGTTGATCTTGGTGCCGCCCTCGAAGTCGATCGACATGTCGAAGCCGCGGATGCCGATGGCGGCGACGCTGATGACGATGAACAGCGCGGTCAGCCAGTACCACAGCTTGGTGCGGCCGATGAAGTCGATGCCGCCCTCACCGGTGGAGATGCGGTCGAACAGGGAGTGGTTCATGTTCGCGTCGGGCTCGACGGGAACGTCGAGTGTCTTGGTCTCGGACATTGCTCAGTTCTCCTTGTCCTCGGGCTCCGCGCCCTGCGCGGGCGCGTCGCCGTCGGCGTCGGTGTGCTGCGAGACCGCGGTGGCGGTGCCCGCTTGACGACGTCCCGCCTCCCCGGCGTCGGCGGTTTCCGTCGCGGTGGCGGTGGTCGCCGTTGCGGTGCCGGTCGCAGGGGTGTTGACCGTGGCGGCGGCCTTGCGGCGGTCGGCGGCCAGGCGGAAGACCTTGCCCATGCCGTTGACGGCCGGGCGGGCCCAGAACGGCTTGCGCGAGCACAGCAGCATGATCGGGGCGGTCACCAGGAAGGTCACGACGAGGTCGAAGACCGTCGTCATGCCGAGGGTGAAGGCGAAGCCCTTGACCTCGCCGACGGCCAGGAAGTAGATGACCACGGAGGCGATCAGGGTGACCATGTTGCCGGTGACGATCGTCTGGCGGGCGCGGTGCCAGCCGCGGTGGGTCGCCGAGCGGAAGGTGTGGCCGTCCCTGACCTCGTCCTTGATGCGCTCGTAGATGACCACGAAGGAGTCCGCGGTGGCGCCGATGCCGATGACCAGGCCGGCGATGCCGGACAGGTCCAGCGAGTAGCCGATCCAGCGGCCCAGCAGCACCAGCGAGCCGTAGACCAGCGCGCCGGAGCAGACCAGGGTGAACAGCGAGATCAGGCCGTAGAGGCGGTAGTAGGCGAAGACGAAGACCGCGATCATGGCCAGGCCGACCAGGCCCGCGACCAGACCGGCCTTCAGCGAGGCCTCGCCGAGGGAGGCGGGCACGGTCTCGGCGGTGCCGCCGGGCTGGCCGTCCTCGCCGGCGAAGGACAGCGGCAGGGCACCGTACTTCAGGTTGTTGGCCAGGTCCTGCGCCTCCTTCTGGCTGAAGTCACCGGTGATCGCGGTGGCCGAGCCGGCCGGGGTCGGCGACTGGATGCGCGGGGCGGAGATGATCTGCGAGTCCAGGGTGATGGCGACCTGCTTCTGCAGGTACTCCTGGGTCAGGCGCGCCCAGGTGTCGGCGCCGGCGCCGCCGAAGGCGAAGCCGACCTGCATCTGGCCGGTCTGGGAGTCCAGGCCGCCCTCGATCGGGCGGTCGGTGTCGATCTGGGCGCCGGTGAGGCGCTCGCCGTCCGGGTTGTCGCCGACGAGCTCCGGGGAGGGCGCCAGCAGGTACGGCGCGCCGGAGGAGGCGTCGCAGGAGACCAGCGGCTTGGCCGGGTCGTCGGTGCCGGCCAGCGGGTCGACGGAGCCGTCGCACTTGATCAGGGCCATGGCGGCCAGCTGCGTGGTCGGGTCCTCGGACTGGCGGTCCTTGCGCAGCATCTCGGTGGTCTGCTGGCGGCGCTCGGTTGCCTCCAGCGAGTTCGCCGGCTCCGGCTTGGGCTCGGCGTTGATCTCCGGGGCCTTGATCTCCTCGCCGCCGAGCTGCTTGAGCTGGGCGGAGAGCTGATCGGCGGAGGTCTTGGCGTCCTCGGGGCTGATCACGTCGGCCTCGACCCAGCGCTCGGCTATGTCGGTGAAGGTCTGCGGCAGGGCGGCCATGTCCGGCATCTGCGGCTGGGCCACCGGGCGGAAGACCAGCTGCGAGGTCTGACCGACCGCGCGGGCCTGGCCGGCGTCGTCACCGGGGACGGTGATCACCAGCGTGTTGCCGTCGGCGACGACGTCGGCGCCGGAGACGCCCATGCCGTTGACGCGGTTCTGCAGAATGGTGCGCGCCTGGTTGAGCTGCTCCTGGGTCGGCTCCTCACCCTGGGGAACCAGGGTGATGCGGGTGCCGCCCTCCAGGTCGATGCCCAGCTTCGGTTCGGCCTTCCGGTCGCCGGTGAAAAAGATCAGGGCGTAGACGACCAGTACCAGGAGCAGAAAGACCCCCAGCGCCTTGAGCGGCCAGCTCCTGCCCGACGTCTGGGCGCCGCGCGGTCTCGCGGTTGTGGTCACGAACAAATCTCCTTGAACAGACACGCCGGAAGGCCTGTGCAGGCTCTCCCGGCCGTGATGGACGCACCTATGTTACGGCATGGTCCGCGCGTGTCGAAGAGTTGGTGCCGAAACATCATGGTGTCCCGGCTCACGTCCGCCCCACCGGGGACCTCGGCTTATGGGTTCCGCGGTCGGCGGCGGGTTGGTTTCAGGGTCGGTCAAACGATGGGTTCGGCGCCGTGACTCAGCGCCCGGTGCGGCCCTCGGTCTCCGGGCCCTCGGCCTCGCCGTAGCCGCGGAAGGAGCCGTCGTTCTCGGGGTGACCGGCGGCGTCGCCGTAGTCGGCGTCCGGGTAGTCGGTCTCGGCGTAGTCGGCGTCGTTTTGACCGTACTGCGCGGCGACGGCCTCGCCGCCGACCAGCTCGGGGTTCTCCTCGTCGACGGTGCGGATGACGGCGATCCGCTCCCAGGTGGTGATCACGTCGGGCGCGATCTCCAGGGCGACCTGGTCGCCCTCGAGGCCGACGATGGTGGCGTGCATGCCCGAGGCGGTGACCACGCGCTGGCCGACCTGGAGGTTGGCCTGCATCTGGGTCATCTCATTCTGACGACGGCGCTGCTTGCGCATCATGAAGAAGGAGGGCGCGATCAGAATGAGCAGTAGAACGAGAAGAAGAATCATATCCATGCCTCACACTGTGCCAGACGTCTCCGTGGACACGCCAACTAAACGCCCAGGTCCGGCACCGCCCCGGGTGCTCCTGGGCGCACTCCCCCGCCGACGCGCGGGCGCCGGCGGGCCCGGCGCCGGCGGACCCGGCGCAGGGGGCCGCGCGGCCTCCCGGCCTCAGTAGAGACCGGGCGCGCCCTCCGGCGGCTCGAGGTCCAGGTGGCGCCACGCCGCCGCGGTGGCCACGCGTCCCCGGCCGGTGCGCGCGATGAGGCCGGCGCGCACCAGGTAGGGCTCGCAGACCTCCTCGATGGTCGAGGGCTCCTCGCCCACGGCCACCGCCAGCGTGCCCACACCGACCGGCCCGCCGCCGTGGCCCTTGATCAGGCAGTCGAGCACCGCGCGGTCCAGGCGGTCGAGGCCGACCTCGTCGACGTCGAAGACCGCCAGCGCCCCGCGCGCCGAGGCCAGGTCGATCCGGCCGTCGGCGTGCACCTCGGCGTAGTCGCGCACACGGCGCAGCAGCCGGTTGGCGATACGGGGTGTGCCACGCGAGCGCGAGGCGATCTCGGCCGCGGCGTCGTCGTCGATGCCGACGTCGAGGATGCGGGCGGCACGGGTGACCACGCGGGTGAGCTCCGGGGTGTCGTAGAACTCCATCTGCGCGGTGAAGCCGAAGCGGTCGCGCAGCGGGCCGGTCAGCATGCCGGCCCGGGTGGTGGCGGCCACCAGGGTGAACGGCGGCAGGTCCAGCGGGATGGAGGTCGCACCGGGGCCCTTGCCCACGATGACGTCGATGCGGAAGTCCTCCATGGCCATGTAGAGCATCTCTTCGGCCGGGCGGGCCATGCGGTGGATCTCGTCGATGAAGAGCACGTCGCCCTCCATCAGGTTCGACAGCATCGCGGCCAGGTCGCCGGCGCGCTCGAGCGCCGGGCCCGAGGTCATGCGCAGGCTGGTGCCCATCTCCTGGGCGATGATCATCGCCATGGTCGTCTTGCCCAGGCCGGGCGGGCCCGAGAGCAGGATGTGGTCCGGGGTCACCCCGCGGTTCTTCGCGCCGGTGAGCACCAGCGAGAGCTGCTCGCGCACCTTCTGCTGCCCGATGAACTCGTTGAGCGAGCGCGGGCGCAGGTTGCGCTCGACGTCGCCCTCCCCCGCCTGCTTGTGTGGGGTGACGGGGCGCTCGGCGTCGTCGGTGCCACCGGCTGGGCCGCCGAAGCCGCCCGCGCCGGCACCCGGACCACCGGGGCCCCCGGGGCCTCCCGGTCCCCCGGCGCCCTCGGGCAGCCGGAACTCGGTGCGCTCAATTCCGTGGCGGGTCATCTCAGTTCTTCTTCCCCAGGCGGCTCAGCGCCGCCCGCAGCGCGGCGGAGGTGTCCAGGTCCGCGTCCTCGGCGAGCACCGCGTCGACGGCTCCCTCGGCCTGCTTGTCGGTGAAGCCCAGACCGGTCAGCGCGGCGGTGACCTGGGCGGCCGTGGCGGACTCGGCGCGCGGGGCCGCGGGCTCGCCCTCGGGGGCGGCCTCGCCGTAGCCGGCGACCTTCTCCTTGAGCTCGACGATCATGCGCTCGGCCATGCGCTTGCCCACCCCGGGCACGCGCTGCAGGGTCTTGGCGTCGCCGGCGCCGACGGCCGCGGCGACCTCGGCCGGCTCGAAGACCGACAGGGTGGCCAGCGCGAGCCGGGGCCCCAGACCGGAGACCATCTGCAGCAGGGCGAACATGCTGCGCTGGGAGTCGTCGGTGAAGCCGTAGAGCTGCACCGCGTCGTCGCGCACGACCATGGTGGTCAAAACGCGCGCGTTCTCGCCGCGGCGCAGGCCGGCGAGCGTCTGCGGGGTGGCCGTGAAGAAGTAGCCCACCCCCGCGCACTCGATGACCGCGCCGGTCAGCTCGATTCCGACGACGGTTCCGTTGAGCGAGGCGATCATCGCGCCATCTCCTCCTGACGTTTACGTTCTGCGGCCAGCCGGGCCTTCTGTTTCCGGGCCCGCTCCTCGTTCACCTTCTCCCGGGCGAGGAAGGGCGCGCGCCAGCAGTGCGTGACGGCCAGCGCGAGGGCGTCGGCGGCGTCGGCCGGCTTCGGTGGCTCGCTCAGCCCCAGGATGCGGGTTATCATCGCGGTCATCTGCTTCTTGTCCGCCCGCCCATTGCCCGAGATGGCCTTCTTGGCCTCACTGGGGGTGTACATGTGCACCGGGATGCCGCGCTCGGCGGCGGCGAGCACCAGCACGCCGACGGCGTGGGCGGTGTGCATGACGGTCGAGACGTTGCCGCGTTCGAAGACCCGCTCGATTGCGACGACGTCCGGCTGGTAGCGGTCCATCCACTCGCACACGCCGTGCGAGAGTTCGAGCAGACGCGCGGACAGCTCGGCGCCGACCGGGGTGCGCGCCACGCCGACGGCGACGGGGTAGACCTGCCGCCCGCGGCCCGCCTGCACCACGGACAACCCGCAGCGCGTCAGGCCCGGGTCGATGCCCATCACCCGGAGTCCCTCGACGTTCACCTTCCGCGACACCAACCTTCCCGCTGCCCCGCCGCCCCGGGTTCGGGGCCTGTCGCGGGATCCGTCATTAGCACACAGTACCGAAGAGACACGCTACCCGACAGACGACGTCGCGGCCGCGGCACCGCACCGGGTGCCGCGACCGCGACGTCGGGTACGCGCGGACGTCGTCAAGCAACGGCCCGCACGGGCGGGGCTCAGTCCTCCTCGGCGAGCTCCGCGGCAACCTCGTCGGAGAGGTCCATGTTGGTGTAGACGTTCTGGACGTCGTCCGACTCCTCGAGGGCGTCGATGAGCTTGAGCACCTTGCGGGCGTCGTTCGCCTCGAGCGGGGCGTTGACGTCGGCGCGGAAGTCCTGGTCGGAGTCCTCGACCTCGATGCCGGCCTCGCCCAGGGCGGCCTTGACGGCGCTGAGGTCCTCCGGGGCGGTGACGACCTCGAAGAGACCGTCGAGCTCGTTGACCTCCTCGGCGCCGGCCTCGAGCACGGCCATCAGAACGTCATCCTCGGTCAGGCCCTCGGACTTGACCGTGGCGACACCCTTGCGGTTGAACATGTAGCTGACCGCGCCCGAGTCCGCCATGTTGCCGCCGTTCTTGGTCATGGCGGTGCGCACCTCGGTGGCCGCGCGGTTGCGGTTGTCCGTCAGGCACTCGATGAGCATGGCCACACCGTTGGGGCCGTAGCCCTCGTACATGATGGTCTGCCAGTCGGCGCCGCCGGCCTCTTCACCCGAGCCGCGCTTGCGGGCGCGCTCGATGTTGTCGTTGGGCACGGAGGCCTTCTTGGCCTTCTTGATCATGTCGTCGAGGGTCGGGTTGGCCGAGGGGTCCCCGCCGCCCGTGCGCGCCGCGACCTCGATGTTCTTGATCAGCTTGGCGAACTCCTTGCCGCGCTTGGCGTCGTTGGCCGCCTTCTTGTGCTTGGTGGTGGCCCACTTGGAGTGACCTGACATTGATGTCCTTTCGTCGTTGGCTCACGGTGGCGAGCGTCCACGCCCCCGGCACCGTGCGGCTCGCGGTCTGCCAGTATACGCAGCACACCCCGCGGCTCCGAACACACCCGTGCGTGTCCGTGCAGGACGCCGCGGCTCCCCGGCGCCGCGCGGGGCGGGCCGGCGCCGCGTCGCCGCGGCCTAGCGTGCCTCCGCCGCGTCCTAGCGCGCCTCGTCGAGCGTGCGCACCAGGCCCTCCTGGGTGACCTGGGCGACCAGGTCGCCGGCGCGGTTGAAGATGCGCCCCTGCGTCATCGCCCGCCCGCCGTGCGCCGAGGGCGAGGTCTGGTCGTAGAGCAGCCAGTCATCGGCGCGGAAGGGGCGCAGGAACCAGATTGCGTGGTCCAGGCTGGCCATCTGCACCTTCGTGTCCGGGTGCGGCACCAGCGAAGAGTGCAGCAGCGTCATGTCCGACATGTACGCCAGGGTGCACTGGTGGAACTTCGGGTCGTCGGGCAGCCTGCGCTGCGAGCGGAACCAGACGACCTGCTGGCTGGCGGCGTACTTGTTCGGCTCGTAGCGCTCCGGGGGCACCACGCGGATGTCCCAGTCGCCCCACTCGTCGAGCAGCGCACGCGAGCCTGGCGGGCGCAGCTGGCCCTCCTCCCCCAGCTCCTCGGGGTCCGGCACCGCGCGCATCTCGTCCGAGTGGTCCGGGCCGGAGTCGCCGGCGACGTGGAAGCTGGCCTGCATGCTGAAGATCGTCTCGCCGCGCTGCACGCCGCGGACCTGGCGCACGGAGAAGCTGCGGCCGTCGCGCAGCCGGTCGACGAGGAAGACGGTCGGCTCGCTCGAGTCGCCCGGGCGCAGGAAGTAACCGTGCAGGGAGTGCACCGGGCGCTCGTCGTCGACGGTGTTGACCGCGGCGACCAGCGCCTGGCCGGCGACCTGCCCGCCGAAGGTGCGCGTCAGCGTGCTCTCCACGGCCGGCCCCCGGAAGATCAGGTCGTCGATGCGCTCCAGCGCCAGGATCTCTTCGATACGCGCCACGGTGGCTGCCGCTCCTTTACTCTGCGTCCGGTCTCGGCTGCGGGCCGGCCTCGCGGTCCGCTCCGTCTGCTGGGCTCATTGTGTCACCCTCGACGGCGTCCCATCGCGATTCCTCGAAATATCTGGGCAACTTCGCCGTGCCGCCCAGGCGCAGCAGGCGTACCGCCGGGCGCAGCCGCAGCGCGCGCGTGACGCGCACGGCGTCGTTGTAGAAGCGCATGGCCATCTCGACGCGCGCGTTGGCCTCGGAGAGCACGGCCGGGAAGACCACACCGGCGGACTGCGCGGCGGCCAGGGCGGCCGTCAGCTCGCGCTCGCGCTCGGCGCGCGCCGGCAGCGTGCCGTAGCGCAGCGTGACGGCCCCCGCCCGCCGTGCGGCGTGGACCGCCTTATTGACGACGCCCGCGTCTGCCCCACCCGGGCGCACACCCGCGGCGTCGGCGAGCACGGCCTCGACGAGGTTGACACGGTTGTCCAGCGCGCCGGCCAGACCCTGCAGGGCGGAGTCGGTGCGGATGTGCAGCCGGTCGAGGCGCTGGGCGGTCTGCACCGCCCAGAAGATCACGAGCGTGACCAGGACGGCCGGGACGATCCACCAGTCCATCAGCCCACCGTCACCTTCGTGCCGTCGGTGACCGTCTCGTAGACGGCGAGCACCTGGCGGGTCACGGTCTGCCAGTCGTAGCGCACGGCGCGCGCCCGCCCGGCGGCCGCGAGGTCCCTGCGCGCGGCCGGGTCGTCGACGAGCCGGTCCAGCGTGACGGCCAGCGCCGCGGAGTCGCCGGTGGCGAAAAGCGCCCCTGCGGGCCGGGCGGTGTCGCCGGCGCAAACGGCGTTGAAGGCCTCGAGGTCGCTGGCCACCACGGCACAGCCGGCGGCCATCGCCTCGACGAGCACGATGCCGAAGCTCTCCCCGCCCAGGTTGGGGGCGACGTAGATGTCGGCTGCGGCGAGCAGGCGGGCCTTCTCGGCGTCGCTGACGCGGCCGACGTAGCGCACGCCGCGGGCGGGCCGGGCCCGCCCGGAGCCGATGACGGTCACGTGCACCGGGGTGCGCGAACGCATGGTCTCCAGGGCGGCGAGCAGCACGTCGAGGCCCTTGCGGGACTCATCGAGGCGGCCGAGGAAGACCAGTTCCACGGGGCGGGCGGGCTCGGCGTCCGCGTTTCCGGCGGCGCCGGGCGCCACGGCGTCCGGGCCATCAGCGCCGGCCGCCTCCTCCGCCGCGCGCCGCGCGCGGGCGAAGACGCCGGTGTCCACCCCGTTGGGAATGAGCACCGGGTCGCCGCCGAGCTGCTCGACCTGCCAGCGCCTGGCCATCTCGGAGACCGCGATGCCGCCGCGGATCTTCTCCAGCAGCGGGCGCAGCACCGGCAGCGCGGCCTTGAGCACCTTCGAGCCCGAGGCCGAGGCGTGGTAGGTCGCCACGATCGGTCCGTGGGCGCGGGCGAGCGCGACCATCGAGTAGCTCGGCGAGTTCGGCTCGTGGATGTGCAGCACGTCGAAGTCGCCCTCGCGCAGGAAGCGGTCGACACGCCGGCGCACCTGCGGGCCGATCGAGAGCCGGGCGACCGAGCCGTTGTACGGGATCGGGATCGCCGGGCCGCCGCGGTGGACCCACTCAGGGATCTCGGCGGTCTCGGAGGCCGGGCCGATGGCCTCGACGTGGTGGCCGCGGGCGCGCAGCTGGGCGCCGAGCTCGAGGACGTGCGCCTGCACGCCGCCGGGCTCGTCGAAGGAGTAGGGGCAGACCAGGCCGACGCGCATCTCAGGCCCCGCCTTCCGGGGTCTCGGGCTGCCCGGCCCCACGGGCAGCACGCGCGCCGCGGTCGGAGCGGTGCAGCGCCTCGGCGTCGGCGGCCTGCCGCGCCCGCTCGGCGCGGCGCCGCTCGCGGTCGGCCGGCCACAGCGGCTGCAGCATGTGCCAGTCGGCCGGGTGCGCCGCGATGTTCGCGGCGAACTGGTCGGCGACCTCCTGCTGCATCTCCTCGCGGGTGTCCACGGCCACCTGCTCACCGACGGAGAAGCCCCAGCATTCCTCGGTGAACCAGCAGTGCACCACGTGCAGGGCCGCGCCGGTCTCGCGGGCCAGATCCACCGAGCCGGTGGGCATGGTGGTCTCCTCGCCGAAGAACCGCACGGGCACGCCGTGGCCCTTCAGGTCGCGCTCGCCGACCAGGCAGACCACGCCGCCCGCCTTGACCACCTCGCGCAGGCGCTCCATCGGCGGACGCCCGCCGGCGTGGGCGAGCACCTCGAAGCCGAGGCTGTTGCGGTAGTCGACGAAGGCGTCGAAGAGCGCCTCGGGGCGCACCCGCTCGGCGACGGTGGTGAAGCCGGTGTAGCGGCCGACCAGGAAGGCGCCGGCCATGTCCCAGTTGCCGGTGTGCGGCAGCACGAGGACCACGCCCTTGCCGCGGCGGAAGGACTCGGCGAAGCGCTCCTCACCCTCGACCCCGGTGGCGAGCCGGTCGATCAGGTCGGGGTCGCCGGCGATCGAGGGCAGGCGGAAGGCCTCGGCCCAGTAGCGCGCGTAAGAGCGCACGGAGTCGCGCACCAGCCGGCGGGTGACGTTCTCGGGGCCGACCACGCGGGCGAGGTTGCGGCGCAGCTGCTCCATGCCGCGGCCGTCGTCACTCGCCCTGTCGGCGCCGAAGCGGAAGGCGGCGTTGACCCACCTCTCGGGCACGAGGCGAACCAGCCGCCACCCGGCGAGGTAGCCGAGGGCGGCCAGGTCGTCGCGGCGGGGCAGGCGCACGCTACTCACCCTCCCGACCGGTCTCCGCCGCATCGTCGGGCACCTCGGCCGCTCCGGCCGGCGGGGCGATGCGCCGGCCGGCCTCCGGGTCGCGCGAGGCGCGCCACAGGCGCTGGCAGACGGTGAACGCCGAGCCGAGGGCGAGCAGCCAGACGGCCACCTCGACGGCGTGCGGCACGCCCAGGCCTTCCAGGCCCAGGCCGAGCAGGCCGACGATCAGGCGCTCGGCGCGCTCGACGAGCCCGCCGTTGATCTTCAGCCCGCCGGCCTCGCCCCGGGCCTTGACATACGAGATGACCTGCGAGGTCACCAGCACCACCAGGCCGGCGGCGACCGTGGACCGCGCGGCGTCGTCGACGTAGACGAGCCACCAGACCACCGCGGCGAACAGCGCGCCGTCGGTGATGCGGTCGCAGCTGGCGTCCAGGGTGGCCCCGTAGGCGGTGCCTCCCCCGGACAGCCGGGCCATGGTGCCGTCGATCAGGTCGAAGCTGGCGAAGACCGTGCACAGCACGGCCGCGGCGAACAGGTGCCCGGTCGGGATGAGCACGAGGATCGCCGCGCAGGTCAGCGCCGTGCCGGTCAGCGTGACCGTGTTGGGGCTCACACCGGTGCGCATCACGGCACGGGCTACCGGCTCGACGACGACGGCGGCCGGACGCCTGCCGCGCACGCTCAGCATGTGCGCCCCCAGGCGTCGGCGAGCAGCTGCCGGGTCTGCGAGAGCAGCTGCGGGAGCACCTTCGTGCCGCCGAGGACGGTCATGAAGTTCGCGTCGCCCGACCAGCGGGGCACGATGTGCATGTGCAGGTGGCTGCCGACGGAACCGCCGGAGCCCTTGCCCAGGTTGAAGCCGACGTTGACGCCGTCCGGGTTCGAGACCCGCTTGACGGTGCGCACGGCCTCCTGCGCGAAGGACATCATCTCGTGCGACTCGGCCTCGGTCAGGTCCTCGAGGTCGGCGACCTTGCGGTACGGGATGACCATCATGTGCCCGGCGTTGTACGGGTACAGGTTCAGGATGCAGTAGACCGTCTCGCCGCGCGCCACGATCAGCGACTCCTCGTCGGAGTGGCGCGGCGCGTCCACGAACGGGTCGTTGTCGCGCTCCCGCTTCCCGGCGGCGGAAGCGTCAGCTTCCTTCGCGTCAGCTTCCGCCGCGGCCTCGGCGCGCGCGGCGTCGTCAGTCGAGGAACCGTCCGGGCGGGTGGTGATGTAGTTCATCCGGTAGGGCGCCCACAGGCGCACCAGCCCGTCCGGCTCGCCCACGCCGCGGTCGACGTAGGTGCTTGACGACGCCGCGCCCGCGACGTCGCCGGCACCCGCGCCGTGGGCGCTGCGAGACGTCTCGTCTGCCTCACTCGCCATCGGCGGCCTCCGTGCCGAGCAGCTTTTTGAGCGACTCGGCGGTCGGCTGGTCGTTGCGGCGCGAGCGCACCCACTCCTCGATGGCGTCGACGGCCTTCTCGACCGGCACGCCGTTGACCTGGGAGCCGTCGAGGAAGCGGAAGCTGACCGCGTTCGCCTCGACGTCGCGGCCGCCGGCGAGCAGCATGAACGGCGACTTGCCGGTGGTGTGGGTGCGGATCTTCTTCTGCATGCGGTCGTCCGAGGTGTCGACCTCGGCGCGGATGCCGCGCCCGCGCAGCTGTGCGGCGACGTACTCGAGGGCCGGGACGAACTCGTCGGCGACCGGGATGCCGACCACCTGGTGCGGGGCCAGCCAGGCCGGGAAGGCGCCGGCGTAGTGCTCGAGGAGCACGCCGAAGAAGCGCTCGATGGAGCCGAAGAGCGCGCGGTGGATCATGATCGGGCGCTGCTTGGAGCCGTCCGGGGCGGTGTACTCGAGCTCGAAGCGCTCCGGCAGGTTGAAGTCGAGCTGCACGGTCGACATCTGCCAGGTGCGCCCGATGGCGTCGCGGGCCTGCACGGAGATCTTCGGCCCGTAGAAGGCCGCGCCCTCCGGGTCCGGGACCAGGTCGAGGCCGGACTTGGTGGCCACGCGCTCGAGGATGCTCGTCGAGCGCTCCCAGATCTCGTCGGAGCCGACGAACTTGTTCGGGTCCTTGGTGGACAACTCCAGGTAGAAGTCGTCCAGGCCGTAGTCGCGCAGCAGGGAGATGATGAACTCGAGCACGGAGGTCAGCTCATTCTCGAGCTGGTCCTCGGTGCAGTAGATGTGCGCGTCGTCCTGGGTGAAGCCGCGGGCACGGGTCAGGCCGTGGACCACGCCGGACTTCTCGTAGCGGTAGACCGTGCCGAACTCGAACAGCCGCAGCGGCAGCTCGCGGTAGGAGCGCCCGCGCGAGGCGAAGATCAGGTTGTGGAACGGGCAGTTCATCGGCTTGGCGTAGTAGTCCTGCGGCTGCTTGGTGCAGTTGCCCTCCGCGTCGTACTCGCCGTCGAGCTGCATGGGCGGGAACATGCCGTCGGCGTAGAAGTCCAGGTGGCCGGACTTCTTGAACAGGTCGCCCTTGGTGATGTGCGGGGTGTTGACGAAGGAGTAGCCGGCGGCCAGGTGGCGGCGTCGCGAGTGCTCCTCCATCTCGAGGCGGACGATGCCGCCGTCCGGGTGGAAGACCGGGAAGCCGGAGCCGACCTCGTCGGGGAAGCTGAACAGGTCCAGCTCCTGGCCCAGGCGGCGGTGGTCGCGCTTCTCGGCCTCGGCGAGCATCTGCTCGTACTCGGCCAGCTTCTCCTTGGACTCCCAGGCGGTGCCGTAGATGCGCTGCAGGCCGGCGTTGTTCTGGTCGCCGCGCCAGTAGGCCGCGGAGGTGCGCGTCAGGGAGAACGCGGGGATGTAGCGGGTGGTGGGCACGTGGGGGCCGCGGCACAGGTCGAACCACTCGACGTCGGCGGTGCGCGGGTTGACGTTGTCGTAGGCGGTCAGCTCGCCGGCGCCGACCTCGGTGGCCTCGTCGGAGTCGGGGTCGACGTTGCCCTTGTCGTCGATGAGCTCGAGCTTGAACGGCTCGTCGGCCAGGGCCTGGCGGGCCTCGTCCTGGGAGGCCCACACGCGGCGCTCGAAGCGCTGCCCGGTCTTGATGATCTTCTTCATCCGCTTCTCGAGCTTCTTCAGGTCCTCCGGGGTGAAGGGCTCGGCGGCGTCGAAGTCGTAGTAGAAGCCGTTCTCCACGGCCGGGCCGATGCCCAGCTTGGTGCCCGGGAACTCGGCCTGGACGGCCTGGGCGAGCACGTGCGCGCAGGAGTGGCGGATCACGGCGCGGCCGTCGGCGGAGTCGGCGGGCACCGGGGTGAACTCGGCGTCGGCCTCCGGGACGTGCGAGAGGTCCTTGAGCCGGCCCTCGGCGTCCTTGACCACGACGATGGCCTCGGGGCCCTTGTTCGGCAGGTCGAGCTCGCGCAGGGCAGCGCCCACCGGTGTGCCCGCAGGTACGGTGAACGGCCGGTAGGTACGGGACTCACTGGTTAATGCCATGGGAGGTAGG
Organism: Corynebacterium sp. MSK006; assembly: GCF_030232385.1. NCBI lineage: Bacteria > Bacillati > Actinomycetota > Actinomycetes > Mycobacteriales > Corynebacteriaceae > Corynebacterium > Corynebacterium sp. MSK006. The sequence continues at coordinate 161,353 of NZ_JASPJZ010000003.1, read as the reverse complement.
CGCTCCTTCTTGCGCTCACGCGGTGGCGCCATACCGGGACGCGGCCGCTGGTGGGTTCTTCCCCCGCGTTCACCCCGCACACCGTAGAGGCGCACGGGGTCGCGGACAGTCAAGCATCCTACCCGGCGGCCCCTGCCCCGCCCAGAGGCGGGCGCGCGGGCCCGGCCTCCCCCGCTTCCCCCGGTGTCGGGGCGTCAGCCCCGACACGGCCTTAAGCCTCGAGCAGGCGCTGGCCCCAGTAGGTGTCCCCGCCCTCGCCGACTCCCGGCGGCAGCGCGTAGACCGAGGATCCGATGTGGGTGATCCACTCGTTGAGGCGGTCGCCGCCGTCGAGACGGCGCTGGATCGCGCTGAACTGCTTGTCCGGGTTGCGCTGGTAGCACAGGAAGACCAGCCCGGAGTTCGAGGCGTCGCCGCTGCCCGGTTCCGGCTCGAGGTCGTAGGTGTAGGGCCGGCGCAGCAGGCGCTGCTCGCCCTGGTACTTCTCGTCGTCGCGCGAGAGCGCCATGTGGCTCTTCGGGTCGATGACCGGAAGGCCCGTCTCGTCGGTCTTGGTCAGGTCCGGCTCGGTGAACTCGTCGCCGCCGGACAGCGGCGCGCCCTCGGGCAGGTCGCGGCCGATGACGACCTCGCGGGAGTTGCGGTCGAGCTTCTCCCACTCGTCCATGTGCATGGCGATGCGGCGGGCGACCATGACGCTGCCGCCGTCGAGCCAGTCGGGCGCGCCATCGGCGGCGGCGTCGATCCAGACCTGCTGGTCGTACTCCTCGTCGCCGTGCGGGTTGACGGTGCCGTCCTTCTGGCCGAAGAGGTTGCGCGGGGTGGTGCCGTCGGCCATCGAGCCGTCGGCGTGGCTGAGCCCGCGCTGGAACCAGCGGGTGTGGGCGTAGTCCACCCCGGAGCGGATCATGTGGCGCATCGCGTAGGCCACCGAGATGGCGTCGTCGCCGCAGATCTGCAGCACCAGGTCGGTCTGGCCCCAGCGCGGGTCCAGGTCGTCGTGTTCGAAGGCGGGGATGTCGTGCAGGAACTCCGGGCGCTTGTCGGTCAGGCCGATCTTGTCGAAGAGCGGCTCGCCGAAGCCGACCGTGATGGTCAGGTTCGCCGGGATCTGCACCATCTCCGGCTCGAGCCCGCCGACCGGGTTCTGCCCGGTGCACAGCGCGCGGGCGTCCTCGGTCCACAGGTTCATCAGCCGACGCACCCCCGCGCGGTCCACGCCCTCGTTGAGGTCGAAGGAGATCAGCGCGAGGTTGGCCTGCGAGGCGGTCTGCACGCCGGCCTGGTGGGGCCCGTCGAAGGCCACCGTCCGACCGGCCAGCGGGGCGGCGTCCGCCCCGGGCACGTCCGTCGCCTCATCCCCCGTGCCGCCCTTGGCGGTCTCGCCGCCGGGACTGGCGCAGGCCACGGCGGCGGCGCCGACGGCGCCGACCCCGGCTCCGAGGAACCCGCGGCGCGAGAGGCGGTGGATGTGCTGGTTGCGGTCGTTGGTGTCAGTCATTGCCTTCTGTTCGAGCTCCCTCAGTGTGGCCCGTACGGGCCGTCGGTGCCCCGGGTGGGCCTAGTGACCCTCGTGGCCCTCGTGGCCGGAGTGGTCCATGCCCTCCATGTTGCCCGAGTCGCCGTGGTCCATGCCTTCCATGCCCTCGTGGCCGGAGTGGTCCATGTCCTCCATGCCCTCCATGCCCTCGAGGCCGCCGTGCTCCTGGCCGGCGAGGTCGCCGTAGTCCTCGTCGCCCGGCAGCAGGGTGCGCACGGGCACGTCCTTGGCCTCGACGGTCGCGCCGTCGGCCAGCTCGAAGGTGATGTCGACGGTGTCGCCGGCGGCGACCGGGGTTTCGTAGTCCATGACCATCAGGTGGTCGCCGCCCGGCTCGAGCACGCGCTCGCCGTTGGCGGGGATCGTCATCGGGGTGGTCATCTCCTGCATGACACCGTCGACGGTCTCGTGCATCTGGTTCTTCGGCGCGCCCAGCGAGGTGGTGAAGCCGGTGATCGACAGGTCGCGGTCGGTGTGGTTGACCAGGGTGCCGAAGATGCCGGTCATGTGGTTGTCCTCGCCCTTGGCACGCACGACGGCTTCCTCGAAGGTCAGCTCGGAGTCCGCAGCCTCGGTGGTGCTCTCGGCGGCCGAGGTCGACTGGCTGCTCTCCGCGGTGGTGGCCTCGGAGTCCTGCTCGTTGGCGGGCGAGCAGCCGGCCAGGGCGAGGGCGGCGGTCGCGGTGAGCGCGGCCAGCATCATCGGCGAGCGCTTGGACAGGTGCTTCATCGAATTACTTCTCCTTGTTAGAGGACGTCGTGGAACGAGTGAACCAGACGATCACGGCACCGAGGACGGCCAGCAGCGCGACCCCGCCGAGGGCGATCCACAGCCAGGAGGAGGGTCCCTCCTCGGCCGCGGCCCCGTCGGGGGCGTCCGCGGTCTCCCCGGTCGAGCCCTCGGCCCCGGCGGAATCGCCGAGGACCGTGAACTGCGTCTTGCCGCGGGTGGAGTGCCCGTCCGAGGACGTGATCTGGAAGCCGACCGTGTAGGTGCCCGGCCCCGGGTCGATGCCCTCGGGCACGTCGATGGCGACGAATCGCCGGTCGAGCTCGGGCTTGCCGCTGAACAGGACCTCGCCGCTCTCGGCGTCCGAGACGGCCACGGTGTTGAAGTTCGGGCGCGGCTCGCCGGAGAACTCCAGCGTGATGCGCTCCGGGAAATTGTCGACGCTCGCGTTCACACCCGGGTCTGCGTCGATGACGCTGTCGTGGGCGGTCGCCGTGGGCGCCGCCGCCGCGGCGCCGAAGACGCCGGTCAGGGCGGCTGCGGCGGCGACGAGGCCGGCTCGTGCACGGTGCGCGGTGTCTCTCAAGGTTCTCGGGGCCTTTCCTTCGACTGCGGCCCGGTCCGTCCGGGCCCGGGCACTCCGGCTTAGTTGTCGGCGCGCCCGGTGTCCCAGTTCCCCGTCGGGGTGAAAGAGGGGGTCCGCCGTATCGGGTTCGACGGTCGATTCTACCCCGGAGATGCAAAAGATCCCGCACCCCTGATCGGGGGCGGGATCTGACGGTGGTCCCAGCTGGGATCGAACCAGCGACCTTTCCGGTGTGAACGGAACGCTCTTCCACTGAGCCATGGGACCGAACGACTCACAGCGGGCGACACGGCCCGTGCGGTGCGCTGTACAAGTTAACACGCCACCTCCTCGCCGACCTAATCCGCAGGTGGACCGGAGTGCGCTGACCACCCACCACGGCAGCGTACGCGCACGGGCGTGCGACGCGGCGTCGTCAAGCACACGTGGCACACACGCACACGCCGGATAACCCTGCACGGGGGGGGCGCGCCGGACGCGGCGGGGGACGCGTCCGGGCGGGCGACGGGGAGCGGCAAAGCGAGCGGAGGCGGGCACCGGTGCGCCGGAGCGCGCCCGCGGGGGCCGTCAAAACCGCGCGACGCTGGGGATTTGTCTTAGGCGACCGGAACCAGATAGAGTTTGTCCTCGCACAACGGCAGGCGCCGCCTACCGGATGGGCGTGCGGATGTAGCGCAGTTGGTAGCGCATCACCTTGCCAAGGTGAGGGTCGCGAGTTCGAGTCTCGTCATCCGCTCCG